>CAZDHN010000178.1:0-10422 GCA_964505115.1 uncultured Planctomycetaceae bacterium | reverse complement strand
CAGCGTGCCGGAGCGGATCGAAGCCCACCAGGCGGCCGTGGCGTTGGCCGGCATATTCAAGGCTACCGAACAAAGCAAGAAGCCCACGCAGGTGGTTGCCTACATGGAGAAGGATTCTCAGTTCAAGCAAGAGTTGGCCGCCAAGAAGGCCTATGAGGGCACGCTGCTGAGAATTGCCGACAACCCCCGCCGTCGCGTAACGCTGATGCGCGCCGTCGCCAAACGGTTTGAAGGCACCCACTTCGGCCAACTAGCACAAGACTCGCTAGAAGCCGCCGCGCCGGCAACACATTAGGGCCTTGCCTGGCAACGATGTGTGCCGCGCGAACCGCCAACTATCGGGCCGGCAGGCTCGCGCGGTAGGGGTCCTTGACGAGGCCGATCCGCTCGAACGGTATCTTCTTGAAGCCCGGCAGCTTCTGGTAGACGGGCGAATCGGGCTTCAGTTGGAAGTTCAGCTTCGGGGCGTCGACGAAGCGAGGGTCGATATCGGTCAGGTTGTCTTTCACGGTGATAAACGGCCGGGCGGTGCTGTTGATATCGTCCCACTTCCGACCGACAAAAACGTTGCGCGTTACCAGATTGCCCTCGGGCGCGGCCGGCTTCTGGTCGAGCGTGGTTACCAAGCGGGGATAGCGCCCGGCCCAAAGCGGCTCCTTGTAGGGCATGGCGGCCAGCCGGGTTCGCATGGTGGTCCGCTCGCAGCCGGCGGCCCAACCCATCGCCCGGGCGTCGATGTGCAGCGCTCGGGGGCAATCGACGAAGATGTTGTTCTCGATCATGCAATCGCGCCCGCCGCCGATGAAGGCCGCCCGATAGACATTGTGGAAGACGTTGCCCGTGATTGTCGTGCCGGAGAACATATCGTCGAGGTAGACGCCCACGCAGCCGTGGTTGCGGAAGCCCAATATGTCGTGGAGGAAGTTGTGCCGGACGATCGTGCCGCGCATGGTCCAATCGCGGCCGGCGTACATTGCCCCGGCGTCGTTCGACTCCAGGCAGACCTGATGGATATGGTTCAGCTCGATAAGGTGATCGTTGCCGCTGAATTGGATCGCCATGTGCGGGGCGTCGTGGATGTAGTTGTGCGCCGCGCGTAGCCCCACTCCATTAAGCGAGACGGCCGGAGTGTACATCCGCCGCACCTGGCCGTAGTGGTGGATGTGGTTGTTCTCGGCCCGATGCCCGGCCGGCGTGAGTGCCTTGCGATCTCCACCGGAAAGCGAAATACCGCCGGCCGCCACCTGATAGATGTCGCACGACAGCACGGCGTTGTCCGTGCCGCCGGCCACCCTGATGGCGCTATCGCCCACGTTGCTGATCGTGCAACCGGCGATCGTCGCGTGATGACAGTTGAGGAGTTGGGCACAGTGGCCGCGCATTACGTCGAAGGTGATTCCCTGGATACTCACGTGCGATGTCTCGCGCATCTCGATCATGTCCTTCAGCAGCGAGACGGTCGGCCGGCCCTGCTCGACGGGCCCGGGCGGCCAGAAGTAGAGTGTGCCCGTCTCGCGGTCGAGATACCACTCGCCCGGCGTGTCGATTTCCGCGAGCAGGTTGAAAGCGTAATACCATTGGTTTTTGCGATAGCCGTAGCCGTGATAGGGCGGGACGACCTCGATGATGCGTCGCTCGGTATCGATCGACTTGATCTTGTGCCGCTGGTCGGCCCAATCCCAGAACCAGTAGCCGTGTACCCAGGCGTCCTTCTCGCCGGCCCAACGCTTCGGCCGCTCGTCGCTATAGATGAACTTGCCAACCCGGTCGCCGATTGTGCCGCGGACGTTCACCGGCTTGATGTCGAGCACGCCGGCGATCCGCACGAATTCCTCGTTAGGCCATCGGGCGACCGTCATCCGCTTGCCGCCGAAGAAGAGTTCCAACCCTCCGCCGCCCACCGAGCCGAAATCGCTGATCCCCTGGGCCTTCAAGTCGGTCCGGAGCACTTTGCCTCGCGCGGCCGGTTCGAGCCGCTTCAGAACGGCCTGATCGGTAACCGGCTTGAAGCCGGTGAGCAACTGTCCGCCGATGAGCCGGGCCGTCTCGCCTTCTTTCGATCGGTATACGATGGGCGACTGCTCGTTGCCGGAATCCTCGGCAGTCAACTTGAAGGTTTCTCGGCGCTGGTAGTCGCCACCACGCAGCGAGACGGTGACGCCGCCGTCGGGCAGCCCGGCCGCCTTCTTGATCTCGCGGATTTTGTCGCGTGCCTTCTCCAGCGAGGCCAGCGGCCCGTCGGTCTTTTCCGCGTTCGCTTGGGCCAGCGTGCCCGACCAGTGGTCGTTCCCGTCGGTTGCTGCGTAGAGACGCATCGGGGCGCCTTGGGCGGTCGTCGCACACAACCCGGCAACCAGCGCCAGCAGCCATGCAATACCAACGTTTAGCCGGCGGACTAAACAGGAATCGTTGCCAAGTAGTCTGTTTCGCGATGTCTCACTTTCGTGCACGGTTGCCTTCACGCTATCTCCTTGGTGCTCGTGGGGCGGGATGGGGGGTTACTCAGCGGGTTGGCCGATCAGGGTGACTGCCCACCAGCGGACCAGCGATTTCTCGTCTTGCGGCTCTTGGATCAGTTCCAGGTCGACTTGCCGGCCCTGGTACTCGGCCAGCGAAACGCCGAGCGGTTCGGGATCTCTGCCGGATGGCTGGACGGGCACGTCGAACTGCTCGATCGAGCGGCCCTCCAGGCGGACGTCGATCTTGCTGGGTGATGCTTCGACCGGACGGCTTACGCCCAGCATAAGGCGGTCGGCCGCCGGTCCGATACGCAGCTTGCGCGATAAAGTCACCGGGCCGTCGGCGCCGGAAACCAGCAAGCGGAACTTGTGGCCGGTCGAGCCGCTCTCGTCCCAGTAGTTGACCAATCGGACCGCCGGCTTGTCGGCGGCCACGGCCTTCCAGCCACGCCAGGCCGGTATCATGTCCGGCGCCCGGCGAAGGACCTCGGCCCGCAATGCGGTCGGGTCCAACTCGAGTTGCGGCTGGAGCCAATTGAAAACATCGCCGATGTCGAGCGGATCGGCGCCTCGGGGGCGAGTTTTGTGGGCCGGATCGACTCGCAGAATCAACCGCCTGGCTCCGGCCGTCTCAGTCTCCAGCGACAAGGGGCCCGTGTCGAAGGTGTCGGCCGAGCCGAGCATCAGCGGACTGGCGTATAACGATTTCGATTTCCCGCCGGCCCGCGCCAGCAGTATGCTTGCCGAAACGCATCCGCCGCTGCCGACCCGTTCGCTCAGGCCGAGCCGGGTTTGGAAAGTCCGGGCGCAGTCGGCCAGGGGGAACTCCAACTCGCTCATGGCATGAACGCCCAGTCCCCATTGATACGCCTGGCCGCCACTTCGTAGCGGTTCGCCCTGCACGTCGCGGTCGAGTTGCCAGTGCCAGATGCCGCCCAGGTCCGACTGCTGCCGGCTGGCGTCGGGTCGAATCATCGATAGGCTGACCTCATGCGGCATGAAGTAACAGCGCAAACGGACATCCGGATGGTGTAGCCAGAAGGGCTCCAGGCTCCAGGCCGGCTGCAACAGGTGATACCAGTTGTCGGGCTTGTTGCGATCCTTTTCCGCCCCGTGCGCTTCGGCCCGAAAGCGTTCGGCCGAGCCGCTCATTCGCAGCCCGTCGACCGTTTCCAAGCGGACCAGTCGGGCGGAGCAATCGGGGCTGAGCACGGCCAGTTGTTCGAAGTAGGCTTCCCACGGATCGGCTGCCGGCATGTGCAACTCGGCGATGCCGTCGATGGGGAACTCGCGGATGCCTTCTTCCCGCAAAAGCCGCGCCGAGTTGCCGTCGAACTGCACGGAGCGGAAGCTGAAGCGGCTTCCGTCGCGCGCGAAGAGCGTTTGCGGCGTGTAGCGATCGGTAGCCCGCCGCCAGACGATCCGGCTGACCCAACGCGCTCGGACACGAACCTGTCCCGACGTGGGGCTGTCGGGCAGATTCAGGCCGAGCGGCGTCTCGACCAGCAGATGTGGAGCTAGGCAACGGCCGTCCGGCTGCACGCCCCCGCTGAAGCCGACAACTCGGCCCGGCAGTCGGTCTCCGCCAACGAACTCGACCATGGCCTCGGGCCGCTCGGCCGGCGGCAATTCGTTGTTGACCAGCCAGCGGACCGGGCTCTTCTCGTCAAACAGCGCTCGACCACCCAATTGCGGCCGGGCCAATTGCGGCCGGGCCAATTGCGGCCGGGCCAGTTGCGGCCGGGCCTTGCTGTCGTGCCAGGAACCCACCTCGTCGGCGGCAAGTCGGGAGCCGTCAACCCAGGCGGCCGTATAGCGGGACCGCTTGAGCTCCGGTTCCTTCAGCAGCGCGGCAACTCTGCGTATCTCGCGGTCGGCGGGCAAGCGACCGGCCAACTCCGAGTAGATTGCCGCCAGATACTGCCGGGTGCCGCGAGATAGGCCGGCGGGCGAACGAACCTGCCGGTCGCGAATCTCCCGACCCACCAGATTCATCACCAGCGTGTTGATCGGGTCGTAACCCGTTCGACCCGACGCCTGCTTGCCGAGCGACGGGTTCATGACCGAATTGATCCGTGCACTATGCACGGCGCCCAGGTAGTGGCCGAGCATGTGCAGCAGCAGGTCGAACTGGTCGCTGGCGGTGAATTCCTTTTGCAGATCAGGAACCAGCAGGTGCGACGCGAAGGGGGCCATCGGCAGAAGGGGCGCCTCGCGGTTCTTCACCTGGAACTGGCTGGTGAAGCCGATCACCAGTCGGGCCGGGTCGGGTCCGACCGTCCGCTTGAATTCTTCGCCGAGCGCGGCGAAGTCGCCGGTCGTGTTGTTCGATTCCCAAGTGTCGACGGCCACCACTTCGAACCGCACGCGGCAGTAGCGCTCGATCATGTTCGACACCGCGCCGAACTGTTCTCGCAGCCTTCGCTCCCATGCGCCACGAACGGCCGGCTGCTCGTCGTCGACCAATAGCTTGACCGACACGACGGCCGGCGGGGGCTGTCGGCCGGCGGGGTCGACATGCAGCCAGGAACCGCCGCCCGAGCGGGAAAAGGCAATCTGCTCAATCGCGACGTCTTTGTCTTTATCGACGAAGTAATAGACCGTGTCGACGTCGAGCAACTGCCGGTGCTGCTTATCTCCCGTGGCGAAGGCCATGTCCACCCGATCGGGCACGTGCACGGGAATCAGCTTGCCCGGCCCGAGCGAATACCGCACGTCCTTCGCCCCATACGTGCGCAGGGCGATCCGCACGGTCTTCCTGCCCTGATTCGAGAGCACGACCACGGCCGCCTCGAGCCGGACCGAGCAGGCCGCCAGGCCGACGGCCCCAAGCGCCACGAGCAAGACGTGGCGGAGGTTGGTCGAACAGGTTTTTCCGAAAGCGTCCAGCATTACGAAACGGACGTGAAAGAGAGAAGTGCATCGGACAGGCGCGTACAGGTTCATTCTCCCGTGGGGCCCCGGGGCCAGTCAACACTCTCCCCGCGCCGTCCGGCAATAAGGAGCGGATCTTCCCGGCAAAACAGGAATAATCTCGCCAAACCCCCTCGCTGCACCCCCCTTTGTCCGGGTGACTGGAGTTTTCGGCCGGGAGAGGTTTTTTTGCTAGCAGACTGTCACATCCCGTTTGATGGGTGGTTACAGGGTGCCACTGCTGGCTTGCCCAGCAGTGTCTTATTGACCCTTGCATAGCCAATGATCGAGGGCGAAGCCCGGCTCCCTGGCGGAACCCCCTTGATCCGCACATTGACCATGCAAAGATCAATAGTGGCAAGTGTGCTTAGCACTGCTGGGCAAGCCAGCAGTGGCACCCCGCGCCGTAAACAGTGGTGTATATTTACTTCGACGCGGTTGGTCCGCCAATTACTCCACGAGGCTCGAAAATGACCCGCAAAGCCCTGATTACCGGCATCACCGGACAAGACGGTGCGTACCTGGCCGAATTCCTGCTCGGCAAGGGCTACGACGTGCATGGCATGGTTCGCCGAGCCAGCACGGAGAATTTCGAGCGGATCGGCCATCTGCAAGACCGGATCTCGCTGCATCAGGCCGACCTCTTGGATCAGTTGTCGATTATCACGCTGATCAAAGATGTCGAGCCGGTCGAGATCTACAACCTCGCCGCGCAAAGTTTCGTGCCCACCAGTTGGCTGCAACCGCTTCTGACCGGAGAGTTCACCGCGCTTGGCGTTACCCGAATGCTCGAAGCGGTCCGGCTGGTCGATCGGAAGATACGTTTCTACCAGGCCAGTTCCAGCGAGATGTTTGGCGACGTGCGCGAAGAACCCCAGACCGAGAAGACGCCCTTCTATCCGCGAAGCCCCTACGGCGTTGCCAAGGTCTACGGTCATTTCATTACGGTCAATTATCGCGAGAGCTACGATATTTACACCTGCTCGGGCATCCTCTTCAATCACGAATCGCCCCTGCGCGGCAAGGAGTTCGTTACTCGAAAGATTACCGACGGCGTGGCCCGAATCAAGCTGGGCGTGCAGGACAAGCTCAAGCTGGGTAACCTCGACGCCATGCGCGACTGGGGTTACGCGGGCGATTACGTCAAGGCGATGTGGCTGATGCTTCAGCAGGACGGGCCGGACGACTACGTGGTATCCACGGGCGAGAAGCACTCGGTTCGCGAGTTTGTCGAGTTGGCTTTCTCCCATGCCGACCTCGACTGGCAGAAGTACGTCGAGATCGACCCCAGATTCATCCGCCCGGCCGAAGTCAACATGCTCCGCGGCAACGCCGCCAAGGCCCTATCGGTTCTCGGCTGGCAGCCCGAAGTTTCCTTCTCCCAACTCGTGCGGATGATGGTCGACGCCGACCTCAAGCGCATTCGGCTGGAGATTGAGCGGGGCAAGGATTCTGTTTTCTGAGGGCGCGCGAAGCATAGGGCGGCAGGGCCGCCAACCAAACCGGTGCTACCGCACCCAGGCAAGAACCCGCTCCCGTTGGTCGCTGAGCTTTGTCAAAAACTTAGCGATCTTTGAAGTTAGTAGCATAGGGCGACGTTCCCAACACGCCAGGCAGGCCCGGCCGCTAACTTGTGGATTGATCGCCCACATGCTAATATCTCGTACGGTTGTGTTTTCCATTATTTTTGGCGGCCGGGCTTGCCCGGCGCGTCCGTACCGAGGTAAGCATCCGATGAGCAAATTCACGACACGTTTCCGCCGGCTTCTCCTGTGCGTCGCAATCTTAATTATCGCCGCGCCCGCGTTGGCCGCCGATGAAGCGGCCCAACCGGTAGGGGTGATTTTCGACACCGACATGGGCAACGATATCGACGACGCCCTGGCGCTGGCCATGATCCACTCGCTTCAAAGCCGAGGCGAATGCAAGCTGCTGGCGGTCACGCTCAGCAAGGACAACGAGCACGCGGCGCCGTTTGTCGACCTTGTGAACACTTTCTACGGGCGGGGCGGCATTCCGATCGGCGCGGTCCGAGAGGGTGTCACGCCGGCCGACGGCAAGTACCTGAAGCAGGTGACAACCGCGCGCGACGCCGACCGGCTCCGCTACCCGCACGATTTGACTTCCGGCCGCGACGCGCCCGAGGCAGTGGCCCTGTTGCGCAAGACGCTGGCCGCCCGGCCGGACGGCTCGGTGGCCATCGTTATGGTCGGTTTCTCGACGAACATGGCCCGGCTGCTGGACTCGGCGGCCGACGCGATCTCGCCCTTAACCGGTCGGGAACTGATCAAGCAAAAAGTGCGGTTACTCTCGGCGATGGCCGGCTCGTTCAGCCCGGAACTGGCCGCGAAGCACTACAAGGAATTCAACGTCGTCCGACATATCGAGCCGGCCCAAAAGGTGTTCGCCGAGTGGCCCGGGCCGGTTGTGACCAGCGGGTTCGAGATCGGCCTGACGATCAAATACCCGGGCCGGAGCATCCGCGATGATTACCGATACGTGAAGCACCATCCGCTGGTCGACGGTTATCGACTCTATCGGGGCGAGCAGAACGACCAGCCGACCTGGGACCTGACAAGCGTGCTCTACGCGGTCCGGCCCGACCGCGGCTACTTCGGCCTCTCGCCGGCCGGCCGGATAGTCGTCGAGCCGGACGGCTACACGCGGTTCCAGTCGGAACCGAAGGGCAACTGTCGCTATCTAACGGTCGACGCCGAGCAGAAAGCCCGCGTCAAAGAAGCCCTAATCATGCTCTCCAGCCAGCCGCCGAACGCGAAGCCGGACTGATCTACTGTTTGTTGGTAACACTTTAGCCAGATGAAGTTGATCTTGGCTAATTGAAAGTTTTCGGGTATTTCCATGCTCGATGGCAATCGACACGCGATTGATTTCCGAAGGGGCAATGCAAGCCCCGCGGGAGGCCTCGCTCAACGGGAGGCCCTGTTCGTACAATGAAGAAACGCTTGCGACAGTTGCTAAAGCAGCAAGAGACGGCTGAGATCGCCGAGTGGGCCGCGCGCAGGCATCGCGTCTTGAGCACGCTGATTTCCCTCACATTCGACGCCGACCCGCTGACCGCCTGGCGGGCAATTGAGGCGGCGGGCGTGGCCACCGAGCGGATCGCCCAGGATGATCCCGACTGCGTGCGCGATCACCTGCGACGCCTCTACTGGCTTCTGAGCGAGGAGTCCGGAGGCGTCTGCTGGCGGGCGCCTGAAATCATGGCGGAGATCATCCGCCGCCGGCCGACACTGTTCGCCGATTACACGCCGATCGTCGTCTCCCTGATAAACGAAATGGCCGAAGAAGACCTCGACTATTTCAGGACCGGGGCGCTTTGGGCAATCGGAAGACTGGGCGCCGTTGTCGGCGATCACGTCGAGGTCGTTCTGCCGGCGATCAACTCCGCCCTGGATCATTCCGACCCCCAGGTCCGCGGCATGGCAGTCTGGTGTTTGGAACAAGTGGGTCGGGCGGAACTCCTGGTCGGCCGGGCGGATTTGCTCGCGGACGAGGCAGCGGTCGATCTCTACGAAGACGGAGTGCTCAAGCACACGAGCGTCGGCCAACTGGTTCGCCGGGCGATTGGCGATGGGGCGGAATGAGGTTTGCTCATTCGAGTGCTTCATCATTTAGCGGGCGGGCTTGCCCGCCGTTTTTCGGAAAGCACTCCTGATCCCCTGATTTCAACGGCGGGCAAGCCCGCCCGCTAAATGGGAATTGGAAACGTCCACGACTTCGCGGTGTCCTGACAGCATCCGAGTTACGCTTGCCGTGCGCGGAGTATCACGTCGACCAGCCCGGCCGTGGTGTGCTGGGAGGCTTCCGCCGCGGGCTCGTAGCCGAGGTCCTCGAGGGCCTTCGACGTTAGCGGGCTCATGCTGGCGAGTTGGGCGTTACTCAATGCGTCGCCGTAAAGCCGAACCAGCGAGCGGGCCGTGGCGGAACTCGTGACCGTGATCCAGTCGATCTCGCCGGAGGATAGTGCCTTGGCTACCTCCGGATCGGGGTCCTCCACGTCAACACTGCTGTAGACGACGATCGGGTCGACGCGGCCTCCAGCCCGCTGTAACTCTTGGGCCAGCACTTGCCGGCCTCGGCTCGCCTGGGCCAGCAGGAATCGTCGGCCCGACGCTTCGCCGGCCAGGGCTTGGGCCAGGGCTTCGGCGTTGAATTTTTCGGGCGACAGGTCGGCATTAAGGCTGTATCGGGCCAGACGCTCGGCCGTGCCCGAGCCGATGACCGCCAGCTTGACGCCGCCCAGCCGACGCGTGTCGCCGCCACGCTCGAAGAGCCGGCGAAGAAAGTAGTCGACTCCGTTGGCGCTGGTAAGCACCAGCCAGTCATACTGATCGAGTTTTTCCAAGGCGGCATCGACCGGTGCCCAGTCCGGCGGATCGGTAATTCGAATTGCCGGTTGCGGGACCACATCGGCACCCATGGCCGTGAACTGATCGCGAAGCTTCTCGGAGGTGGCTGGCGAGCCGGTTACCAGAACGCGCGTGCCGAACAGCGGTCGGGCGGCAAACCAGGAGAGTTTCGGGGCATGGTCGATCACCTTGCCCACGATGAACAACGCCGGCGGCCGCAGCCCCTGCTTCTCGATGACCTCAACCACCGTCCCCAACGTGCAGCGGACCGTCTGCTGCCGCGTCCGCGTACACCAGCGCACGATCGCCACGGGCGTTTCGGGCGGCTTGCCGTGCTCGATCAGTGCCAGGCTCCACTCGGTTGCTTTCGTGACGCCCATGTAGAAGATAAGCGTGCCGGGGAATTCGGCCAACACGCCGAAGTCCAAGCAAGACGAGGCCTTGCCATGTCGCTCCTGGCCGACGACAAAGGCCACTGCCGAGGCGTCGTCGTGATGCGTGATGGGAATCTCGCAATAGGCGGCCGCCGCAATACCGGCCGTGATACCGGGAATGATCTCGTAGGGGATGCCGGCGCCGCGTAGCGCCTCCCTTTCGTCCGCGCCACGGGCGAATACCGAGGGATCGCCGCCCTTCAGCCGCACGACGGTCTTGCCCTGCTGGGCGCCTTCGACCATCTG
>CAZDHN010000177.1:0-10436 GCA_964505115.1 uncultured Planctomycetaceae bacterium | reverse complement strand
CCCGGAGACGCCAGATCAGTTCGCTAATTTTCCACCCCTTCGGCGAATATTTACTCTCGTGACGATGTTGGTGAGAAATACGGGCTAGGCCAGTATTCCACTTGTGACTACACGAACGGTATTGCGGTTAAACGGGCATTGTCGCGAAGGTTTTTGGCGGCCGTTACGCCTGTAGCTTATCCCGATAGACCCAAAGCCCCAGGGCCGGGTTGCTGACGTAGAAGATTCGCTCGCCGTCGGGCATTTCGTTCCAGCCATCGGTTAGTTGCGCGGGGTCGTACTTCGCCCGCATGGCCGCAAGGTCGGCGTACTCGTAACCGACGCTCTCGATCTCCTCCCGGCTGAGTTTGCCCGGGCAGTAGATGACCCGAAACCGCTTCTCGGAGGAGCCATGGATCAGATGGGCGGCCGCCGAAAGGTTCTGTGAGAGGTCGTCGGCCTCGTCAACGAACTTCATGACTTCGGGCGTGGTGCGATAGCCGTACTTGCGGATCATGCGGTCGATTTCCTGGTCTTCGCCGAAGGTGCCAACGTCGGGGGCCAGGATGATCAGTTCGCCTTCGTCGGCGATGGCCATGCGGGTGCGGTAGATCGCTTTGTTACCCAGCCAGGTGCTGTGAAACTCTTCCGGGTTGAGGTAGACGACGACTTTCCGCGGCTCTTCGTCGAGCACGGTGAGGTTGACCTTCACGGAAAGCTCGGCCGCCAGCTCGAAACACTCGACGTCGTCGCCCACAAACAGGCCGCGGACGGCCAGGCTGCCGTCCGGTCGCGAGCCCATCACCGTGAGTACGTAGACCAGCGGCAGGTGGCGGCAGAGGTTATCCTGGGCGTAGTTGAGTATCCGCCGCAGTGGCGTGTCGGCCCGCCCCATCATCCGTTCCATGCCGTAGGCCGCCCCGATGAAGTGGCTCTCGTTGATGCCCTCGGCGCCGCCGATTCCCACGAAGACGTTCTTGTTGTAGTTGGCCATGCCGATGACCTCGTGGGGCACGACCTGCCCGATCGAGAGGATCAGGTCGTGTCCGCCCTCCCAGACGAGGCGGTTCAATTGCACGGGCCAGGGCTTCGAGCAGATGCCATCGGTAGTTTGCGAGACGAACTCGGCCGGGACTTGGCCGATGGTGACCACGTCGTTTCGCCAGTCGTGCTCGCGGATCAGCGACTTGGGCACGGTGGGAAACATCCGCTGGAGTTCTTCGTCGGTCATCGGCCCGTGCGTACCCAGCGCCGGCATCACGTCGGTCAGCGCTTGGCCGAAATGTTCGTGGGCCATGCAGGTCAGCGGCCCGGCCATGCCGTGAAGCCGGGTAAAATCGGGCGGCAGCGCCAGGACCTTGTTCTTCGGTCCGAGTTTCTCCAGCGCGGCTACCAGGGCGGCCTTCAAATCGGCATCGGTTAAATCGGTCGAGGGCGATCCCTCGGCAAAGAAGGCGGTCATTAGCTGGTTCCTCTTATCTGGAAAGCAGCGTCGAACCCGCGCGGCGGCATCGTACCGCACCTTGGCGGCTATTCTCGAATCAATTTGCACGGGATTCGACGAAGTGCTTACTTTGCTTGGAAAGTAAGTCGGCATCGGCCGGGAACCTACAGTATCGCCGCGTCACCCGGGCAGGTCAACTTAAATACAATGAGGGGGCCGGTCCCCCGCAAGCAGCCACCGATTCACAGCGACGCCCTCAGACTCTACAATATGCAACCAGCGGACCGTTGTTTCATTCTTTGCTGGCATGGAAAGCACGATCGCGGACCAGGCCAGCTATTGGATAAGGAATAAGGGAGGTGTTGCGTCATGTCGGAGGACAACCAGGCGGCGGAACAAGATCGAGTCGAGATCAAGGAAGAAGGCTCGCGCTGGCGAGAGCTTTACACCACCGAGGACTATTGGGCCATCTGGCTCGGTTTGGCGATAATCGCGGCCGGGCTGTTTGTCTTTCTGACGCATCCGCCCGATGGCATGAAGGAAACGATCCAGCAGGCCAACGCCACGATGGAAAAGCAAGCCAAGGACCTGCCGTTTCGCTCGATCGCCTGGTATCAGGCGGAGGACAAGAAAAAGAAGCTCAAGGCAACAAGCGGCGACCTGGCAAAGACGATCAAGAAAATTACAGGCAAGCCTCATGGCTGGAAGAGCAATCCGGCCGAGGCCCTTGTGGTAAGCGAGGCGCGGGCGGAAGAAAAGAAGGCCGCCGCACGGAAGAAATCCGACGCGGCCAAGGAGAAGACCGACCAGACGCTGGGCAAAGCACGGGCCGCCGAGGATGCCGCGGGGGCGGCCAAATTCGAGGACAAGAAGCTCAACGCGGAAGCCGTGACGGCAATTGAACAATGGCGAGCCGCCAAACGCGAGGATTCCGCCGCATCCAAGAAGCTCAAAGCGGCCAAGCCGGTCAATCAGATAGGCTACTTGGTGGTTCTGGGTATCTTTTTTGTGGTGCTCTTTAGCATCGGCATTTTTTTCATGGGCGAGTCGGCCGGAAAATTCGCCCTGGGGTTCAGTTTCGTCTTCCTGATTGCCGTGGCGGCGCAACTCTTCGCCGCACAGGCAAACATCAAGGATGCCGGCCTGGGGTACGCAGCCTGGGCGATCCTCTTCGGACTGCTGATCAGCAACACGATCGGCACGCCCGTTTGGATCAAGCCCGCCGTGCAGACCGAATACTTCATCAAGACCGGCCTGGTGCTGTTGGGCGCCGAGATCCTCTTCGGCAAGATCCTAACCATCGGAATTCCCGGCATGTTCGTGGCCTGGGTAGTAACGCCGATTGTGCTGGTCACCACCTATCTGTTCGGGCAGAAGGTGCTGAAAATCTCGTCGAAGACGCTGAACATTACGATCTCGGCCGACATGTCGGTCTGCGGCGTCTCGGCGGCAATTGCCACTGCGGCCGCCTGCCGGGCAAAGAAAGAAGAACTCACGCTGGCCGTCGGGCTGTCGCTCATCTTCACCTCGATCATGATGGTCGTCATGCCCACCTTCATCCGCGCGGTTGGCATGCCGCAAGTTCTGGGTGGTGCCTGGATGGGTGGGACGATCGACGCTACCGGCGCCGTGGCTGCCGCGGGCGAGTTTTTAGGCGAAAGCGCGCTGCACGTGGCCGCCACGATCAAGATGATCCAGAACGTGCTGATCGGCGTGATCGCTTTCGCCGTGGCCGTCTACTGGTGTTTCAAGGTCGAGCGCGAGGCGGGCCGCACCGTCGGCGTCATGGAGATCTGGTACAGGTTCCCCAAGTTCGTACTGGGGTTCATCGGCGTCTCGATCGTCTTCTCGCTCATCTACAATTCGATGGGGCCGGACGTTGGATACGCCTTGATCGACCACGGCGTGATCAAAGGACTGACGTCGAGCCTGCGCGGCTGGTTCTTCTGCCTGGCGTTTGCAAGCATCGGCCTGGCAACGGACTTCCGCGAACTGAAGGACTCTTTCAAGGGCGGGAAACCGCTGATCCTTTACATTTGCGGCCAGAGCTTCAACCTCTGCCTCACGCTGCTGATGGCCTACATCATGTTCTACGTTGTGTTTCCGAATATTACGGCCGAACTTTGATAAGGCGGGGGACTGTACTACTAACCTCAAAGATTGTTAAATTTTTGACAAAAGTTCAGCGATTCGTGGCGGGTGGGTTCTTGCCTGGGTGCGGTAGCACCGGTTTGGTTGGCGGCCCTGCCGCCCTGTGACGCGTTCGTAGTGACCCGATTTATCGGGGCCAGGCCGGCTGATGGCCCGTAAGGACCGCATGAATGCGGTCACTACGAACAGTTTGCATCCAGAAACGGAAGAGCCTGAAACATGGAAAAATCGACAACCAGTAGCCCAACACCCAACTCGCCCTCGGCGGCGCGCCGCTGGTCGCTATTCCTGGCCGGCCTGCTGGGGCTTTGGCTGTTCGGTTTCGTGGCCGTTCCCGCACTTCAACGCCTGGAGTCCGTCAGCGAGGTCCGCGCGGCGATCGAGAGACGCGGCATCGACGCCACCGCCCTTTTATACACCGAAACCGAGGTGTCTTCCGAAGCCGAGTCCGCGATCCGCAACGCGCTGAAGTACTCGCCCTCCAACAGCCGATCGCCTTAGCCCGGATTATTCACAAGGGCCGTAGCACAGGCTTCCAGCCTGTGTTTGGGCAACACAGGCAAGATGCCTGTGCTACTTGTGCGATCGATGAATAATGCGCCTTAGGACATCTCCTCGCGGGCGATCTTGCAGAGTAGTTCCTCAAATAGCGGGTGCCGGCCCACGGGCGGCAGCAGCGTTACTTCGACGGACTGGTGCGTCTTGCGGAGTTGGTCGACGAGTTGGTCTACCAGGGGCCGAATATCGCGGACCAGATGCCCGTCGCCGGTCAGAAACAACGGCAGCACTCGGAGCTTGGTTGCCCCCGCCCGGACCGCTTCGGATGCCACGTCAATAAGCGTCGGCGACGCAAACTGCATGTAGGCAAGCCGCACCTCGTCCGGGCCAAGATCAGCCTGGAGCGATTCGGCCAGCTTCTCGACCGATTCCCGCCAGCGCGGATCGCGGCTTCCGTGGGCGATCAAGATTAGCATGGGGGTTCTACCGGCACTTGCCCGAAGGGATTCGTTGTCAAAGTCGCGTGAGGCTATCACTTCGACTGGCTGCACGATAGTCTTCCCGGCAGAGCCTTGCAAGTAATGTGGACACAATTGCTAATTTGCGTTGCTTCGGGGACGGCCGGGCTTCGGGGGGCATGGCTTTTCGGCCAACGATGGGCCAAGAAATGCGTACGTTGGCCGAGAAATCAACCAGTCCTCAACTGGCCGAGTCCGGTAATCGTGGTCGGGCCAAGAACGTTTCCTGAAGTTTCAGGGCCAGGCCCTCAATTTCGACAGCATCGGCGCCGCACGATTGACGAAGTACAAACGACCACCTAGAATGGCACGGCTGGTCGAGGGATAAGCCTGGCCGGCGTCATCGGCCGTGGCGGGTTTCCGTGCGGCTGTCTAGGCAATTGATTCGCTACTGGAGGGAGAACTCTTGGAGCGCCTCCGGAAATTGGTCCTCGAACGATTGATGCGGTATTACCGGTTCCTGGCCGAATCGACGGCTAGGAAAGGGGCCCAGACCGTTACCAGCGCCCAAATCGCCGAGGCCCTGGACATCGACCCCACGCAGGTCCGCAAGGATTTTGCCGCCATCGGCCTCCAAGGAATGGGCCGGGTGGGATTTGACGTCTGCGAGGTCTGCCGCGCCATTCGGGTTACCCTCGGCTTTGACCGGGAATACGAAGCCGTGCTGATCGGCAGCGGGCAGTTGGGGAGTGCCCTGCTGGCCTATTCGGGTTTTGCCCGATACGGCCTGCGTATCGCGGCGGCTTTCGACAAGGATGAGCGGAGAGTGGGTAGCCAGATTGCCGGCTGTACCGTCAAGCCGATGAAGGCGATGAAGCCCTTCGTACAGAGGCATAAGATTCGCCTTGCCATCCTGACGACTCCCGCCGAGGTGTCTCAGAAGTTGGCCGATCGCCTCGTGGCGACGGGTGTCAAGGCGATCTGGAACTTCACGCCGACGGTGCTGACCGTTCCTTCCGACGTTCTCGTCCGTAGCGAGCACATTTCCATCGGTCTTTCGCAGATCGCCCATCATCTCAGACAATAGGGCGCACCACCCAGTCGTAGCGCAAGTCGTAGCGCCGCTCGTGGCGATTTGTGTTCCCGGACACTCGTAGACGCTATAATTCGGGCAGTTTCGCTTGTCGGATTTGACAACGTCACACTAACCCAAGTTCGCCGGTTCCAACCGGAAACTGGTTTCCCCAAAAATATTTTGGCGCCCGGTTGGGTCGCTTAACAGTTGCGGTTTACCGGTGTTAGGCCGCGGGACGGTTCTTGGCGAGATGAAATTTCGATCGCGATGTAGTGATGACGCCCTAACATGGCGACGCTCTTCTTGCTGATCGTGCCAGACGGGCGATGCGCAAAAAAAACGAAATCTATTGAAGACGCCTGCCCGTCCATCCCGACAAAGCTAGGACAAGACACCGTTAGCCGACAAAGCTGCGCTTCCGGTTGGTGTCGATCTTGCCCAGGGGCGGTACAGTAGGCCTCGGTTAGTGCCGCTGGCATGGCAAAGGGCGTTCTGGACGTCTTCAGAAAAACGTGAAAAAAATCTCACGGGCCCTTGACAAACGTGTTTTTAGGCACTCAACTTGGGTTTTTGACGGCAAACAACGCACGCTTTTCCACGCCCCCAGCCGGAGAAACCGCCAAGCGTGAAAATAATCTCGGATAAACGTGAAAATAATCTCAGAAGGTCTTGACGGGAGCGTTTGATTCGCTAGGATTTGGGAAAGTGTGTCTCCGACGAGCATCGCAGCCCCCCCTAGACTTCACGGCGGTTTCGGCAAAGATGCAGCGGATGCAGCTAAGTGTCCGCAGCCGGGCGCCTCGGTCGAGAGGCTACCCCGTGAGGACTTACAGCAGTTTTTTTGTGGGATTTGAGTTCCCGGAAACCTTCTAATCTGATCAAGAGGGAGGAAACAACATGCCGAGTTACGTGATTCCGGACAAGTGTGACGGGTGTAAGGCGCTCGATAAGACGGCCTGCCAGCACATTTGCCCCAACGACCTCATGGTTTTGGACAAAGAGACCATGAAGGCCTACAACCAGGATCCTCAGATGTGCTGGGAGTGCTACAGTTGCGTCAAGATCTGCCCGACGCAGGCGGTTGAAGTCCGCGGCTATGCCGACTTCGTGCCGATGGGCGCCAGCGTGACTGCCCTGCGCAGCACCGAAGACATCATGTGGACCGTGCAGTTCCGCAGCAAGGACATCAAGCCGAAGCGTTTCAAGTTCCCCATCCGCAGAGGGGTTGAGGAAGGCAAGGCGCAGCCGTTCGATCACTATCCGACCGGCGACGACGACCTTAAGAGCCCGACGCTGATGTGTGAGCCGGCCGGCCTGAATACCGAGCAGGGCCCGGTCAAGATGGACGCGGTCCCCAAACTCTAGTCGCGCCGCGACCTGGATAAGGGTCTTTTTTCTTCGGCAAACAAACTAAGGAGATTACCAATAATGGCGGATTTTGAGACAGTAACGGTCGAAACCGACCTGCTGATCTGCGGCGGCGGCATGGCCGCCTGCGGCGCGGCGGTAGAAGCAGCCTACTGGGCAAAGAAACACGGGTTGAAGGTCACCGTGGTCGACAAGGCGGCCATGGACCGCTCCGGCGCGGTTGCGATGGGCCTCTCGGCCATCAACCAGTACGTGGACCTCAACAGCGGAAACAACACGCTGAAGGACTACGTCGACTACGTACGTAACGACCTGATGGGAATCACCCGCGAGGACCTCGTGGTCAGCATTGCCCGGCACGTCGACTCGTCGGTCCACCTCTTCGAGAAGTGGGGCCTGCCCATCTGGACCGACAAAGACGGCAAGTACGTCCATGAAGGTCGTTGGCAGTTGATGATCAACGGCGAGTCGTACAAGATCATCGTTGCCGAGGCCGCCAAGAACGCCCTGGCGGAAGCCGATGGCGAGTACTTCGAGCGAGTCTTCATCACCCACCCACTGGTCAACGACGGCAAGTGCGTCGGCGCGATCGGCTTCAGTGTCCGCGAGAACAAGGTATACGTGTTCAAGGCCAAGGCCACGATGGTGGCCATGGGCGGTGCGGTGCATGTGTTCAAGCCGCGTTCGACGGGCGAGGGCTTCGGCCGCTCCTGGTATCCGCCGTTCAACTCGGGTGCCAGCGCCTTCTTCACCATCTACGGCGGTGCCGAGATGACCTGTCAAGAAGTGCGGTTCATTCCCGTGCGGTTCAAGGACGCTTACGGGCCGGTCGGCGCCTGGTTCCTGTTGTTCAAGGCGATTGCCACCAACGCGCAAGGCGGCAACTACATGCAGGACAACGTCGACGAGCTCGAGAAGTGGGTGCCTTACGGCAAGGTCAAGCCGCGTCCGGCCAACATCCGCAACTGGCTGATGATGCTGGACGTGATGGAGGGCAAGAGCCCGATCTACATGCAGACGCACGAAGCGATCAAGCGGATCTCCGACAAGACGGAGGACCCCAAGGAACGCAAGAAGAAGCTCCGCGAACTGGAATCGGAGGCCTGGGAAGATTTCCTCGACATGACCATCTCGCAGGCCATCCTCTGGGCGGCCACCAACACCGAGCCCGAGGTCAAGCCTTCCGAGATCATGGCTTGTGATCCCTACTTCATCGGGTCGCACTCCGGTGCGTCCGGTGCGTGGCTCTCCGGTCCGGAGGATTTGCAAACGGCCGAGACCAAGGACGAGTACTGCTGGGGTCCGGCACACATGACGACGGTTCCCGGTATGTTCGCCGCGGGCGACGCCTCGGGTGCCTCCAGTCACAAGTTCTCTTCCGGATCGCACGCCGAAGGGCGGATCGCGGCCAAAGCCGCCATCTCCTTCATCGTCGACAACAACGCCGCCCCCAACGTGGACCAGGCGCAAGTCGACGCCCTGACCGCGGAAATCCTCAAGCCGCTCGAAATGTTCGAGGAGCACAAGGGTGCCACCACGGATCCGGATATCAACCCCAACTACATCCGTCCCACGCAGTTCATGTATCGGCTACAGAAGATCATGGACGAGTACGCGGGCGGTGTCTCTGCCCAGTTCAAGACCAGCGACAAGCTGCTCGAGAAGGGTGGGGAGTTGTTGGCCTTCCTCAAGGAAGACGCCACGAACCTGGCGGCGGAAAACCTGCACGAGCTTATGCGGTGCTGGGAAAACGTCCACCGTATGTACCAGGCGGATGCCCATGTGCGGTCGATTCTCTTCCGCGAAGAGACTCGTTGGCCCGGTTACTACTTCCGGTCCGATAAGCCCGACATGGACAACAAAAACTGGCTCGCCTTCTGCAACTGCACCTACGACAAGGACAGTGGCGAGTGGACGATGATAAAGAGGCCCGTGAAGTATATCTCACAGTAAGGGCTTAGCTGTTTATTCCGGCCTTCGGGCGTCGCTTGCCGGCGCCCGAAGGTCGCGTTTTTTCTCTTTCTTTGCAAGAGGAAGAGGGAGGGGTCCGGCTTGCCTCCAAAAGCGCGAAGCGTGTTGCGCGCAAGGTGGGCCTGTCCTTCTTTTCCTGGGCGATGGACGGTTCCCGGGCAGACTTTACTAGACCGTTGATCGACCGAGGTTCTCGATGACAGATATCAGTCGTAGCTGTCCCCATTGTGGGTCGCGGCTAAAAAAGTGGCGCGTGCCTGACGAGGCAAGCTGGACCGAAGAATTCTTCTTCGTCTGCTTCAACGATGACTGTTCTTACTACAAAGATGGGTGGAAGTGGATGATGGAGCAGTACAGCCAAAAGGCATCGTATCGCTACATGATCAATCCCACCACCGGGACTTCGTCGATGATCCCGGTCTGGTCCGACTCCGCTACCCGCGAGATGATCATCGAGGAGAACGAAGGAGGGGACCAGTGAGCGACAAGAAGCCCGCACCCGCGCCGGATGAGCGTGATTCGCGCGAGCTATTGGAAGAAAAGATTCTCACCGACTATCCTCGGCTGGGACCCGACGACAGCTTCAAGTTTGACTGCCATCCGGGCGTCTCCTGCTTCAACCGCTGCTGCGGCGACGTGAATATCTTTCTCTCGCCTTTCGACGTCTTGCGGCTGAGGAAGCGTCTGGGGATGAAATCGGCCGATTTCCTCGATAAGCACGCGCTGCTGCCCGTCCAGAAAGACATGACGACGCCCGTTGTCGTGTTGCAGATGAACGACGACCAGCGCAAGACCTGCCCGTTTCTGACGGACTCCGGCTGCGGCGTCTATTCCGACCGGCCCTGGCCCTGCCGCATGTATCCCTTGGGTTTGGCGGCGCGGAAGGACACCGAGGACGGCTGGCAGGGCGAGCGCTTCTACTTCCTCCTCCAGGAAGAGGTTTGCAAGGGGTTTGAAGCCGCCAAGGAATGGACGGTCCGCCAGTGGTGCGAGAACCAGGGGATCGACGAGTACGACAAGTGGGGCGAAGCCTACAAGGAGTTGACGCTCCACAAATTCTTCGAGACCGGGGGGACGCTCACTCCGGAGAAGATGCACATGCTGTTCACCGCGTGCTACGACCTGGACAGGTTCCGGGAGTTTGTCTTCGAGAGCACGCTGCTCGACCGGTTTGACGTGGACGAAGACTTCGTGGAAGAGATGCGTTACGACGACGAGTCGCTACTGCGTTTCGCATTCTTGTGGCTGGGGTTCAGCCTCTTCGGCGATAAGACCGTGCGGGTGAAAGAACACGTCATGGAGGCGTTCAAGGGCAGCCTCGACAAGAAGAAGCTGTTCAACAAGGATTAGGGATTAGGGATTAGGGATTAGGGGCGGAGCAGAAATTAAACTGGCTTTTTCCCCACCGGCCTTGTGCCGGTGGCTTGTTGGTTTGGAAACTAATCGACGGGCCACATATTTCTTCCTTTCCTTCTTTCCCGCCCTCTTCGCC
>CAZDHN010000176.1:2160-10443 GCA_964505115.1 uncultured Planctomycetaceae bacterium | reverse complement strand
GCTGCCAGCAACAACTTACGGAAAACTACGCTTCAGCCGGATGAACCGGAAATGAGCGATCTGCTGCATTTCTGCGAACATACGCTTCAAGAAGTGGCCCTGGTGATCATGGCCCCGGTGATCATGGTCCTGGTATACACCGCTCGCATTTTGTGGCTCCTGAGTCTCAAGGCCGGCGGCGAACGGCAGAGAGCGACAGGCTCGCCAAGCACGACCCCGGCGAAAGGCATCTTGTTTTCCTGGCAACCGGCGGCTATCCCAGGCAGTCCCACTCGATGGGGATCTTCTTCAGCGCGTAGCCGGTTTCGCGAAGGTAGTTGCCGTAGACCAACATCCAGTGGAAGCCGGGCATGCGCTCGGCGACCACTTGGGTGTCGGCCTTGAACCGCACGTCGATCTGCGAGCGGCAGATGGGCAGGAATGGATGGTCGACAATCTCGCCCGAGAGACCCAGCCAGCGCTCGGCGGCGAAGTCGGGTGCGATGGCGGTCACTTCCTGGCCGTTATGCATCTCGACCTTTGGCGTGGCGCCGTAGTCCGACTCGAAGTGGGTCATAATCCGGGCCGGCTCGAGCGTTTTGCCGTCCATTTTCCGCGGGGCCGTGCAATGGGCCAGCGTGATGATTCCATGGTGTGGGAAAGTCGGATCGTTGAGGAACGGCGGCCGACCGGATATGGAGCCCAGCAGAATTCCCGAAGGAATCACCACAAAATCCGATTCGCAGAAGGCCAGATAGCCGTCGTCGTTGAGCGTGCTCAGCGGCAGGCAGGCGGTCGTCTCCGACATCGGCATGATCGTGCCCATGCAACTGTTGATCGTGATCGCCCGGCAATCGGCCTTGGCCATCAGCGTGCGGAATATCCGCTCCAGCAGGAAGGCGTTGTCGACGAAGGGCCGTTTGGTTTCCAACGTGGTGCCGGGCAGCTTGAGGTACTCGTCGGCGCGGCGTCGGGCCAGTGCCACGGCCGCCTTGTCCTGCCGGGCGGCCTGGATCAGCTTTCCCAATTCATTGTAGGAGACCGTCCGGATGTCGAGATTCCACCGTTCTTTGACCAGTTCGGGGATGACTCCGTGGGGCTGTGCCCAGCCGCCGGGACCGCCGACGGCCAGGATGCGGCTACCCACCGTGTTCCGCAAACCGCACAACGCCCGGAGTCGCCAAAGAATGTCCTCCTGGCTGTCGACGACCACGTCCTGGAAGTCGCTCCCTTCGACGGCCAGTTTATCGGTATGCTGGCGGAGGTAGCGGGGACTGATAATTTCGTACCAGAGGTAGACGGGCCCCGACTTGTGTCGGACGAAGTGGATCACGTCCTTACCCAGCTTGGCGATCGCTTTTAGCGAGTTCATCGCACCATTGGCCGCATAGACCAGGATTGCGTCGGCCGTGGCGGCATCCTTCAATTGGTCGACCTCGGCCGCGCCGCGGACCGCTGCCAGGGGGAGAAACTTGACCGGGAAATCGGCCGAAGACTCTAGCTTGGCCAGCTCGCCCTTTATCCGGCCGACTTCCTCGTCCGCGTCCTGCTGCGTCTGGATGCCACCCCAACTGCGCCAACTGGTCTGCGGGCGGGGCTTGTAGGTGCTGTAGGTGAAGATGGGCTTGACCACCAGGGCGCGGCGTGCCGTGCCGGGGCGAATCTCGGGTTCCGCGGCTTGCAAGGCCGACCAGGAAAGGCCGCTTAACGCCACTGAGCCAATTGCGGCCACGCCGCCGATACCCCCCAAGAAACCCCGGCGGGTAACTCCATCGTCGGTCATGCCCGCTTCGCATCCGCACGGGCAACAAGTGTGTCTCATCGGCAGTCGACGCTCATCATCGGACTCGTGCTGGCACATGATAGGCTCCTTGACTACAGTTCGGCGTTCTGAAGTGGTCATAACGATCCGCTCAGTGTATATCCCCGCGCGCGGCGGTGCAACAATTCCCGGTCCCCGGCCGCCGAAATAGGCCGTTGACAGGCCGCTCTGGGGGAAGGACAATGGATGGTTCCCCCCTCACCTTCCTGTTAGCCCACTTTCTGTTAGCCCACAACGCGAAGGAGTCAGTAGTGAACGCCCCATGGATTACCTATCGGCCTGAGTTGAAAGTCTTGGATTGCACGGTTCGGGACGGCGGCCTGATCAACGACCACGTTTTCGAGGACGGATTCGTCAAGGCCGTCTATCAGGCCTGTATCGCCGCCGGTATCGATTACATGGAAATCGGTTACAAGGCCTCGAAGAAGCTGTTTTCCCCCGACAAGTGCGGTGCCTGGAAATTCTGCGACGAGGACGACATCCGCCGCATTGTGGGCGAGAATGAAACGCCCTTGAAGCTTACGGCCATGGCCGACGCCGGCAAGGCCGATTGGCGGACCGACATCCTGCCCAAGGAAGACAGCGTCCTGGACGTGATTCGCGTGGCCTTCTACGCGCATCAGACCAGCGAAGCGGTCGACATGATCAACGACGCTTTCCAGAAAGGCTACGAGGTGACGGCCAACCTGATGGCGGTCGCCGCGACCAAGGAGCGAGAGGTCGATCAGGTGCTGGAGATACTGGCCGAGTCGCCCGCCTCCACGCTGGTAGTGGTCGACAGTTGGGGCTCGATGTACAGCGAGCAGGTCGCCATTCTGGTCAAGAAGTACGCCGAGTACGGCAAAGCCACCGGCAAGGAAGTGGGCATGCACGCTCACAACAACCAGCAGTTGGCCTTCGCCAATACGATCGAGTCGATCATTCAGGGAGCCAATCGGGTGGATGCCTCGATGGGTGGCATCGGACGCGGGGCCGGCAATTGCCCCATGGAACTGCTGCTCGGCTTCCTCCGCAACCCGAAGTTCCGCATCCGGCCCATCTATCAGGTGATCGAAGAGCAAGTACTACCGTTAAGCAAGCATGTCGAGTGGGGGCCCTATCCCCAGTACAACATAACGGGCCAACTCAACCAGCATCCGCGAACGGCCATGGCCGCCCGAGCCGACGACGAACAGTGCGATAAGTACGTCGACTTCTACGATGCAACGGTGAACGACGTTTAGCGACGGGGACTGTCCCAATTTTCGCGGCGCGCCGGGTGCCACTGCCGGCTTGCCCGGCAGTGTCTTGGCAGCCATTGTACTTCGCACTGCTGGACAAGCCGGCAGTGGCACCCGATGATACTTGCCCGCCCCCTAATCCCTCCACGCCGCAATACGGAGTTGCTCCAATGAAACGTCTGCCCGTGTTCGTTGTCGTCCTGTTGATTTGCGGTGCCACGGCACTTTCGGCCGAGTTCTACGTTGGGCCCGACGGCAGCAAAGCCGGGCCGGGCACGCGGGCCAAGCCGTTCGCCACGCTCGGGCAGGCACGCGACGCAGTAAGAACGCTGAACAAAGATGGCCAGTTGCCGGCCGGCGGCGTTACAGTGTGGCTCAAGGGCGGCGTTTATACCATGGCCGTGCCTTTCGAACTGAAAGAGGTGGACTCCGGCTCGGCCGATTCGCCGGTGGTCTACCGGGCCGTCGAGGGCGAGAAGCCCCGGCTGGTGGGCGGTCGCGTGATTGAGCCGGCGGCCTTCAAGCCGGTTTCCGACCCGAAACTGCTCGGGCGGATCGACAAAACCGCGCGGAAAAACGTATTGACGGCCGACCTCGGCGCGTTGGGCATTCCGCCCTTTGCCGAACTGGCGGACCGCTTCGAAACGATCGGCGCGCCCGAGCTGTTCGTCAACGACCGGCCAATGCAGGTCGCCCGCTGGCCAAACGAAGGCTGGGTCAACATCGAGAAGGTGATTGATCGGGGCGTGGGCAAGCTCGATCGGGAATTTGGCGAGTTCGAGCGGGGCATTCGCGGCGGAACGTTTGTCTACTCCGGCGACCGGCCCAAGCGCTGGGCGACCGCCCGGAGCGTCTGGCTCTACGGCTTCTGGTGCCACGATTGGGCCAGCGAGTGCATCAAGGTCGGCACGATCGATACCGAGAAGCGGCAAAACACGATGGCCGTCGCGCACGTCTACGGCATCGGGCCGTCGTCGAAGTGGAACAAGCATCCGCGACGCTACTACGCCTTGAACCTGCTGGAGGAACTCGACGCGCCCGGCGAATGGTTTCTGGACCGCAAAGCCAACGTGCTTTACTTCTGGCCGCCCGAACCGCTCGACGAAGCGCGTATCGTCGTTTCGATACTGCAAAAACCGCTCGTCACGCTGCGTAACACTTCGCACATTACGCTACGGGGGCTCCGCTTCGAGACCTCCTACGGCGGCGGCGTGAGCGTGTTGAAGGGGACCGGCAATCTGGTGGCCGGCTGCACGTTCAGCAACCTGACCGGGCCGGCCGTCCAAGTTGCCGGCGGCACGAAAAACGGCGTGGTCGGATGCGATCTGCACGGCTTGGGTAGATCGGGGATCACGATTTCCGGCGGCGACCGAAAGAAGCTCGTGCCGGCCGGAAACTACGCACTGAACAACCACATACACCACTTCGGCCGATTGCAGCGGACTTACGCCGCGGCTATCCACATAAGCGGCGTCGGCAATCGGGCCGCCCATAATTTGATCCACGACGCACCGCACAGCGCACTCTTCTACGGCGGCAACGAGCACGTCATCGAATTGAACGAAATCCACCACGTGGCTCAAGAGACGTCCGACGTGGGCGTATTCTACACGGGCCGCGATTGGACCAGCCGGGGGAACCTGGTGCGTTGGAACTACTTCCACGACCTGCCCACCATGCCCGGCTGTGGCACGATGGGCATCTACCTGGACGATTGCGACAGCGGCGACCGGCTGGTTGGCAACGTTTTTCATCGGGCCGGGCGCTACGCCTCGTTCATCGGCGGCGGGCGCGACAACCTGATCGAGAACAACCTCTACATCGAGTGCATTTACGCCGTGCATATCGACGCCCGGGGGCTCAGCCGCTGCAAGCCGGGCTCGGGCGTCAAGGACGGTTGGGACCTGTTGGCCAAGGCGCAAGCGCTCGACTACCTGAACCCGCCTTGGAGCACCCGATATCCCAAACTCGCCCGGGTGATGGACGAAGAGCCTTTGCTGCCGCTAGGCAACGTCATCCGCAACAACCTGGCGGTCGACTGCGACGACTGGCTACACGGCGACGCGAAGAAGATCATCGACCGCTTCACCTTCGAGAACAATCTGGTTCTCAAGGGTGAGGACCCCGGCTTCGTCGACCGCGCGGGAGGCGACTTCCGCCTCAAGCCCAACTCGATCGTTCACAAGAAGCTCCCCGGCTTCAAGCCCATCCCCTTCGAACGAATCGGGCTCTACAAAGACGAGTACCGCCCCAACGTCGAGGCTCGGTAGGAGAGATCTCCCTCTCCCGACAGAACCGTGATAACGTGGCCCGTTGTAGCCTTGGGTCGAACTCGTAGGTTATGCTTTAGCATAACGAATTTGGGCAAGATGTTATGCAGCATAACCTACCAGTTGCTCGACAAAGTGCCACGGAGAAACGTACCATGAAGAGACTGACAAGAGTCATCAGAATTGCACTGGCCCTGGCCTGTTTGATCCTCGTCGGACGGCCCGCACTGTCGGCCGAACCGGAAGCCCAAATTTCGCGCCTCGAAGGCGAGATGACGGGCGAGGTGACCGAGAGCAGCGCGATTCTCCAATCGCGCCTGACCGGCCCGAGCATTGCCGCCGACGGCGACGTGCCGGGCATGCCGGGCGTGGCCCGATTCGAACTGTCCGACAACGACCGCTTCGCCGAGCCCATCCTAACGCCCTGGCTCGAAGCCCGAGCGGACTACGACTTCATCGTCAAAACCAAGGTAACCGGCCTGAAACCCAACACGCGGTATTACCACCGACTGCTGTTTGGGCCCGACAAGAAGCGAATTCAACGCGGCCCGGTGCGCACGTTCCGAACGCTGGTGGGCCGAGACGTGGCCGCGCGGACCAGCTTCGTGGTGGTTACCGGCATGAACTTCACTTCCTTCCATTACGGCCGGGGCGGAAAGGGAAAGAACGACTACCGGGGGCCCGACAAGCAGCTTGGCTATCCGGCCCTGGCCGCCATTCTCCGGCTCAAGCCCGACTTCTTCGTCGGCACGGGCGACAATGTCTATTACGATCATCCTCGGGCAACCAGCGCCACAACGCCGCGCGAGTTGCGAAAGAAGTGGCACGAGCAGTTCGTCCAGCCCCGATACGTCGAGCTGTTCGCCGAAGTGCCCACCTACTGGGAGAAGGACGACCACGACCACCGCTACAACGACTGCGACACCTCGGGCGACCGGCCTCCGTCCAGCGAACTGGGGATCCGCGTCTTCAAGGAGCAGGTGCCGGTTACCGATCCGGCCGATCCGGCGGCGGTCACGTATCGCACGCATCGGGTGAGCAGGTTGCTGCAAATCTGGCTGGTCGAGGGGCGCGACTACCGCAGCCCGAACAAAATGCCCGACGGACCGGAAAAAGTGCTCTGGGGCAAGACTCAACTCGACTGGCTGAAGCGAACGCTGCTGGCCTCCGACGCACCGGTGAAGGTGCTCATCTCACCCACGCCCATGGTTGGCCCCGACGACAAGTCGAAGATCGACAACCACACCGACCACGGCGGATTTCGGCACGAGGGCGACGCCTTCTTCAACTGGATCAGCGAAAACGGATTCCTCGACAAGGGGCTCTACTTCGTCTGCGGCGATCGGCACTGGCAGTACCATTCGATCCATCCGTCCGGCTTCGAGGAGTTTTCCAGCGGCGCGCTGGTCGACTCCAATTCGCGAATGGGCGTGCGGCCGGGCAGCAAGCGGGGAACCGATCCCGAGGCAAAGATCAAGCAGCCCTACACGTCGCAACAGCCCTCGGGCGGGTTTCTCAACGTCGTGGTCGAGCCGGGCAAAAGAGCCGGCACGGCAGACGTGAAGTTCAACTTCTTCGACGAACACGGCACCCTGCTACACAGTGTCGAGAAGTGAAGCGAACCGGCGATCATTGCTCCATTGCGATCGTGGCGGTGCGCTGATCGAGGTCGAGAGTTATCACGACGCGGTCGCCGACTTGGGCGTCCTGCTGGCGGAGGAAGGCGCCCAAGCCCCAGGCGCGGCCGTCCTTGGCGGCCAGCGTGCCCACGTGATTGCCGTCTTCCGAGAGCAGTTGGAACTTGCCCGACACCGGCGCCTTGAACGCCGCCGGCACCGTAATCACGGCATAAGTACTGGCCGCCTTGGAGAGCCGGTAAGCGAGCCAGAGCCTGCCGTCGTCGGTTCGGCCGTGACTATCCAGCACTCGTTTTGGCGAGCGTTCCGCCCGGCGGTCGGCGACTATCCCCTTCAGCGATTGCCGCGAAACCTTGGCCCCCAGCAGCCCGTAAACGCTGTGCCCGAATTGGGCAACCACGGGCGAACAGGCGATGAAGGCGTGGAAACTGAAGCGGTTCATGCCGGCCGCCACGCAGAGGTCTTCCAGCTTACCCCGTTCCATCACCGGCCCGTGATCCTTGAGGATTTTCACCAGCGTGGCTTCCACGCCACGAATCGCTTTCTTCCAATCGTGGGTAGCTTCGGGGATGATGCGCCGGCCGTCGATGCGCACGCCGGGCAGCCCGCGGCAGAACTCCAGTAGCACCTTTTCCGGCGGCGGGACTTTCCACATTCGCCGGTTGCGGCCGACCGCCCGCCGCAAGTCGCGGACGCTAATCTCGCCGGCCACCGCCAGTATCTTGTCGATCGCCTTGGGCAGACCGTGCTTGCTGATCGACATCAGCCGGAACCAGCCGGCCGACTCGTCCAGCCAACGGAACCCGTCGATCAACCGTAGCGACTCGATCACAATCGCCGAGTCGATCAGGCCGGGAAACCGCTTCGAGAGGATACGCTCCAGGTTGCCAATCTCCGAAAGGCCGTGGTAGTAGATCTCCTTCTTCGCCAACTCCACGGCCGCAACCGGCACGGTGACCCGGTCCGGTCGGACGGCCAGCCGTTGGCCCTCCACTCGCACGATACTGAAACCGGCCGGCCGATCGAGCAGCTTGGCCGCGCCGATCACGTTCTCCAATTGCACTCCCACGGCAGTCAAGCCCGCCTTGTGAATCTCCGCTTCCAAACGGTCGGCCGGAGCGGGCAGATGTTCGCCGATCAACGTCAATGTTCGCTCGGTAACCGGCGCGAGAATGGCGGCGGGATCCTTCCGCTTGACCAGCTTCGCGCAGATTTGTCGGGTTCGTTCCCGGGTCATCCCGTGCAGGGCACCGATTTCGGCCAGCGTGTGACGGCGGCCGTCCTCCCAGCCGTAGTAGCCGATCAGGATCTCGCGGTTCCGCTGGTTGCGCGTGGGAACACTGTTGCGCGTGGGA
>CAZDHN010000176.1:0-2060 GCA_964505115.1 uncultured Planctomycetaceae bacterium | reverse complement strand
GTTGCGCGTGGGAACACTGTTGCGCGTGGGAGCGAAGATACGGATAAGTTCTTCCTCGAAAGTCAACTTCGACATGGCCTCGACCACTTGGCGCAATTGCCGAAGTTGCTCGGCGGCGAAGAGCGGATCGGGTGGGTCTTGGGGTCGGGCAATTAGCCGCCGGGCCATCTCTTTCGCCGATTCGGCTTCGATGTCCACTTCGTACATCAAGGGGCCGAAGCGGAGATCGTCCTTGACCATTAGCGCGGCTTCGGGAAGCTCCGCCAACCGCTCGGCCTCGACCGTCAACTCCCGATACAGCTCGCCGTGCCGCGCGAGCAGCGTTTCCAGCCCGCTGAGAAGGTCGACCAGGCATCGTGGCCCAAACGCTCGAATCTCCATTACCTCGCCGAGCGTGCGGTCGCCCAACGTGGCCGGGTTGTCGGCAAAGCCCTCGCGCTCCAGACACAAGCGGGTGCGATGCTCCAGGTTGAGTTCATCGAGGAGAGTCCCATCGGGAGGACGTGGAAAGTGCCGCTGCCGAAGCGACTTGCGCGAGCAGCCGACAGCCACGCGGTCCACGACGATTTCGGCCAACTCGACGACCGCCTCTTCCGGCAGCTTGTCCCAGACGCTCTCGTCCAGATCGCAGAGCCTGATCGCCTTGGCCCGTTTTCCTTGCAACGACGTCCCGCGCAGCAGGCCTTTCGGCACCGGCTCTACCAGGACTTCACGCAACGTGTTGGGCGCAAGCCGCTGGCCCGGTCGCGGGTAACGGTTCATCCCCCTTTTGCTCGCCATTTTGCGAGATCCTCCAACCCAACCGAGACTCAATTAACCGGACGTATTGTAACAAGCGAAGTGGGGCTTGAAAAGGGGGTAAGCCTGCCAGGCCGGAGGACTGCGTCGTCACAAAATGGGAGGGCGAGGCTCCCGCCGAGCCGAATTTGTAAGAGCAATCATTCCCACTTCTCGGCTCGGCGGGAGCCTCGCCCTCCCGAAAAGCCTGATTCTGCAGTTTTCCTGGCCTGCCAGGCCGAGGGTGGTCGGCAGCGTTTAGGACCGGGCGGTACGTCGGGCCGGTCCCTCAATCACCACAAGCAACACGAGAACCCCCAGGCTGCGAGTAATCCAGCCGAAGAGGAAACTGAATTGGTAGAAATCGAGATGCCAGTTACCCAGCGGGTTGAATGTCGCGTTGTGAAACAGATCCAGCAGTATCCCGCCCACTATTGTGCTCAGCGCGTAGAACAGCCCCGTCACGGCGAAATAGGCGGCGATGTAGGGCGTGTTGGAATCGCCCGGCGAGAGTTTTAGCATGAGGTTGGGTAGGCAGACGTTCAGGCCCGCGTACGCTATCCAGACAATCCACGCGCCGACAAACCACCAGGGCTGTCGGGGTGTGGAGAGGAAGAGGAACAGCGGCCCGCTGGCCACCAGCGCGAGGCTGACCATCATCACCGGCCGGTTACCCAGTCGATCGGCAACGCGGCCGACCCAGGGGCTGACGGCGAGTTGCCCGACCCGCATCATTGTGCGAAACGCCAGGATGGCAAACAGGCTGAAGGCCAGCACTCGGGCCGGATAAATGTACTGTGCCGCTTGGGTCACGCCGTTGAAGAAAGAGAACCAGCAGCCGAACGCCAGCAGCCGCAGGAAGCGGGGATCGTCAAACGGCGCGAGCATCTCTCGCAGCGTGGCCCTCCCGCGGACACTCTGGCCGGTTGCCGCGGTCGGCATTAGGGCCAGGGGCAGCAGGGAGCCGATCATGAACCCGACGCCCACCATGGCCGGAATCGCGTAGCCGATCCATCGGGCCGACTCCGGATGGTTCTGGTGCCAACCCCAGGTAAACAGACCGCCGGCCAGCATGGCGACGGCCTGGCCGCCGACCATCCAGCGCTCGCGGCGTCCGATGAAGCGACCGCGTACTTCCAGAGGCACCAGGTCGGCCAGCCACGACCAGAGAGCGACGGTGCCCAAGTATTGCAGTAGATGATACAGGCACCAGAGCGCGATTAGCGCGGCCACCGATGCGCCGGCCGAGGGCAGGCGGCCCGGCGCGGCGGCCAGCGGCAATC
>CAZDHN010000175.1:0-10556 GCA_964505115.1 uncultured Planctomycetaceae bacterium | reverse complement strand
ATTTAGCCAAAGCGACCTCTTGGTGTACCCTCAATTGTGATTTGCGGCACTAGGACCGCCATTCAGTCCCAGTAGGTTAACGCCCTGATCTTGTCGGGTGTGGGAGGCGGTGTCAGCAGGCTGACGAAATAGCCGACGGCGATTGTCACCAGGCAACCGATAATGTTGATCCAGAGGAAGGAGAGTCGCGGCGCGTCGGGCGGCAACTCGCGGAAGTAGTAGGGCGCCGTCACGGCCAAAGCCGCGGCCAGGCCGGCCACCGCGCCGACCAAGACGCCCGTGCTGTTGGCACGCCTGCTCAGAACTCCCAAGAGGAAGACTCCCAAGAGGATGCCGGTGAAGAAACCGATCGTCACGTTGGTGATGACGACCAACGGATTGCGGCCCGTTTCGGTGCCGAACAACCACATTATTATGCCGGCACACAGAATAGATATCGCTCCCCAGACGACGGTCAGGATTTGGGCAACTCGCAGCTTCCGCTTTTCCGACGCATTGGGGCGAAACACGCGGCTGTAAAAATCAGTGACGCTACACGCCGACAAGCAGTTTAGTCCCGAATCGACGGTGCTCATCACCGCCGCCAGGATCGCCGCCATCACGATCCCTCCCACGCCGGGTGGCAGTTCGGTGGAGATAAAGCGCGCCAGGGCATGATCGCCGGTCATTCCGGGCAGGGCCTTGTCGGGATGGGTTCCATAGAAATAGAACAAACCCAACCCGGTCAGGTAGAGCAGGAACATCATCGGCACGCCCAGCAGCGTGCCCCAGATCAGGCTCCGCGAGGCGTCGTTTTCGCTCCGCGTGCTGAGGTAGCGTTGAATGGTTACCTGATCCACGCCCGCGTATCCGAGTTTTGTGAAGACGGCGGAGATGATCAATATCCAGAGCGAAATCCGCTGGTAGGGATCGAAGGAGTAGAACCGTTTGTCCGACAACTGGTTGAAAGTATGTTCATGGTCCTTGGCATAGGACCAGATTCCGGCAAAGCCTTGCGAATGGTCGGCGATGAGAATGCCCAGGATCAGCACAATCCCGCCGAAGAGGACCACGAACTGGACCACGTCGGTCCAGATCACCGACTTCATCCCGCCCATGGTCGTGTAGATCGTGGCCACCACTCCCACCAGAGTGATACTGAACCACACCGGCCAACCGGTCGCCGGTTGCAGCGCCACGGCCGAGGCGAAGAGCACGACGCCCAGGTAGAAACTCCGCAGGAGCATGAACAGGAAGCTGGCCATCAGCCTGACCCGCAGATCGAACCGGCGTTCCAGATATTCGTAGGCCGTTGTCAACGACAATCGCCGAAAGAAGCGGACGAATATGATGATCGCCAGAGGCACTCCCAGTATCACGGAGACCGAGAAGAGGAACAGCATCAGGCCGTGGTTATAGGCTTCGGCGGGCACGGCAATGTAGCTGATTGCACTGAACAGGGAAGCGAACATGCTGATGGCAACAGGCAGCCAGTGGAATTGACGCCCACCCAGGAAGTAATCCTCCGTGGTCTCCTGCCGCCGCATGAAGAAGAAGCCCATCGCCACGATGGCGCCGATGTAGGCGACCATGGCCGCGTAGTCTAGAAAGCCAAAGCCCATTGTTTCGCATGTTCCTTTCGTGAAGCGATGGCGTGAGGGCGGACAACAGAACGGGCAGAATCGGATAGTTTGGTAATTGGTAGAAATAGTCCGAACACAAGCGTGCATCAAGTTACGCGGATTTGGCAAACTCGGGCGTGATCCAGCCCGTTGGTCGCGGTCACCGTGACGCGGATTGCGTCGAGCGGCTGGTGCGGAAGCTCGTGCGTCCGCCGCCGCTGGTAGTTATCCTTGATGTGAGCGAGTTGGCGCCAGTTGCCCTCTATGCGGCCTTCGATCGTGTAATCGCGAACTGTTTCCGGCTGCGGCCTGCCCCAGATCATTTGCCGGACGTAATCGTCGGCCAGACTGAAGGTGAGCGTGCGGTGCAAGCCGGTGTCGAAAATCAACTGAATGCGAGTCGGCCTGATCGGTGCCGGCCACTCCAGGGCGATCCAGGCGGGCAGCGGCTCGTGGGGGTCGCTCATCCAACGCTGCGTACCGGGCGCGACGCGTCGACCATCGACGCCGCCCTCGCCATGCACGCAGCGGGTCTGGCCACCCAGCGCGTTGGTCGCCGGGCCGACTGGCTGCTGGCTGGAGGCGGAGACGGCAGCTTGCCGGGCCAGATCGTTCGGGTCGGTGGCCGTAACGCCGATCAGGAAGGCGTCGTCGCGAAGCAATTGCTGCTGGATGGCACGCATCGATTCCCGGTCGCCGGCCAGCGCCGACGGCGCAAGGCCGCGGCTGATGGCACGGGCGGCTGCCGTGCCGACACCCTGGCCCACAACGGCGCAGGTGGCCATCACCCGGGTAGAGGCAAAGGCAACGTGCGTGGCCGAGATGTTCCGCCCGGCGAACATCAGGTTCTCCAGCGACCGGCTCACACACGCCCGTAGCGGAATGTCGTACAACTTGGGCACGGGCTGTTGCGAGCAGGGCGGCTGGTCCGGGGCGTCGACGCCTTCGGCCGGATGCGTGTCGATGGGCCATCCTCCATAGGCAATCGCGTCGTCGAAGCGGCGCGATTCCATCAGGTCGGCTTCGCACAGCGTGAGTTGCCCAACGAACCGCCGGCTCTCGCGTTTGCCCGGCAGGAACCCGAACCACTCCAGGGCCCAGTTCTCCGCGCCGTGCTCGCCGCCGTTCTTGATGTGGTCCCAGACGCCGAGCATGATCGCCAGCAGCCGGTCGCGTATGGTTTCGTTATCCTTGATCGTGTCCAAACAGCCGCCCCATTCGATCCACCAGTAGCCGAACTCCAGGCCGTAATCGAGCGTGCCGGTAGCGTGGGGCCGCAACCGCAGGTCGTTCTCGCTGAAGCGGCAAGCCCATGTTGGCGCCGCGAAGGGCATCGGCCGATCGTGTTTGCGGGCCTGGAACAAGAGGGTCGATCCGAGGCGTTTTCGGTCGGCCTCGCTCGGTGCCAGCGATTCCTGGTACTCGGCCCGCGACTCGCGTCCTTCGCGCCAGGGGGCCCCCGCCTCGGCCGCCAGCCGCCCGTCGCCCGTACAATCGATAAACACGTCCGCGGCGATCGTGAAGCGATCCTCGGTCGATTGCCGCTCGGCGATAGCGTGAGTGATCCGCGGGCCCACCACTCGCGCGGCGGTTACGCAGGTGTTCAGCATCAGCGTCAGACGGGGTTCCGCGCGGCACTTGCGGTAGAGGATCAGGTCGCGGATCGACGGCGAGCGTTGCGGATTGTGGACGCAATTTTCCAGGCGGATCTCCTCGACGATACCGCCTTCGCGAGCTTCCGTTTCCAGCGCCGCGCCGCGCTGGCCGCTGGCGTCGGCCCCCACCATGTGCATCCGCACCTCGCTCGAGGCGTTCCCACCCAGCACGGGCCGATCGTGGCAGAGCACGACGCTTGCACCGTTTCGGGCCGCGGCCAGCCCGGCCGACACGCCGGCCATGCCACCCCCGGCCACCAGAACGTCGCAATCCAACTCGTGCTCATCAAGCAGGCTCATGGATCCGGGTTTCCCTTTGAGCAAAAAAGGGGATCAGTCCAATTCGGGCAAAACACCCTTCGGACCGTGAGCGGCAAATTGGAGTTATTCCCTTTTTTCGCACAGCCCCGCTGTCCGAAGATGGTCGAGGATCGCTTGCTCAAAACCTTCATCCGGTTGGAAGCCGGGCATCATGCCTTCGGTCTGCTCCAGCCAGCCGCGCATTGCCAGCGTGCGTTTCAAAGTATAAGCGAAATTGGAGAACGACTCCCGCACCGGCTCCAGGCCGAACATCTTCCACAACTGCGAAATCCGCTTCTGAAGATCGGCGGCAGTGGTCGCGTCGCCTTCACAATGGGCTCGGTATAAGGCCACGTGCCACTCGGGGGCCACGCCGGCCAGGGCTGTCACACAGCCGCCGGCGCCGGCCTGCAGGCTCTGATGAATAAGCGGCTCGGAGCCCTGCAAGAGCACCGTTCCGGTATCACGGAGGACCGCGACCAACTCGCCGATCCGCGCCAAGTCCTGGCTGCTATCCTTCATCGCCGCCACGTTCGGGTGCTCGGCCAGCCGGGCCACACAGTCGATGCCGAATTGCGTGGGCATCCGCAGGTGATGGTAGATCGCCACCGGGATCGGGCTGGCGTCGGCGATCGCCCGAACGTAGTCGACCAGCTCGGTCTGGCTGAAGCGAAGGAAGAAGGGGGCCATCACCACGGCCAGATCAGCGCCATCCCGGGCGGCGTATCGGGCGTAGCGAATCGCCTGTTTCCAGCCGCTGCCGCTGACGCCCACGTAGAGCCGGGTCTCGGAAGGGGATCCCTGCCGAGCCGCCGCCGTCAAGGTCCGGCGGTCCCTTTCGTCCAGTAGCGGCAGTTCACCGGTCGAGCCGAGCACGAACAGACCGTGGCAGCCCTTGGCGCTGAGGATCTGGCAGAGCCGTGTCATGGCCGGACGGTCGACCTGACCGACGGCGCGACAGGGCGTCACCACCACGGCCACCACGCCGCCACAGTGCTTCGGCAAATCGGCATTCAGCATCGACAACCTCATGTTAATTTCAGCGCTGTGATCGACTGCGAGACACCCGAAAGTAGTAGTTTATTAAAGTATACCTGCTCATGATACACAATCGGCAACTGGCCGGCAAGCGACGGCGCTGCCGGCGATGCGGGGAAAATTCCGCTGAGCCTATTGCACAGCTAGGTATACCTTAGTATAATTGTGGCATCCATGGTGTCTGTTCGGGTGAGAAAGAGGAAACATGCATGCCGTTCGCCAATGTGGATCGGCAGTCGACCGTGTACGACCGCCTGCGAAAACTCGTCTTTTCCGGTGACGTGGCACCCGGCACGAAGCTCGTCGAACGCGATCTGGCCCAACAACTGGGCGTGAGCCGCATTCCCGTCAGGGAATCGCTGGGTAAACTCGTCGCCCAGGGGATGCTGGTGGGCGGCGAAAAATGGCAGGGAGCGCGGGTTCGTAACTACACGCAGGACGAATTACGTCAACTGTACGAGTATCGCGAGATGCTCGAAGGTGGCGCCGCCCGCGCCGCTGCTAGGGCGGCAACCGATGCCGACATCACCTGGCTGTACGGGGTCTGCGATCAGGCCGAATCGGAGGTCGGTCACTATGGATCGGAGCGCTGGGCGGGACTCGACTATCGCTTTCACACGGCCTTGGGTGAGGCGAGCCATAACGAGCGGATCATCCACGGCCTGCGACTCCTGCTGACCGAGTGCTTCTACGTCTTCTATCTTCACCCTGCCCGCAAGGGCCGACCCAAGCCGTCGCCCGACGTTGCTACCGCCCACATGCAGAGCGTCGTCGAAGATCACCGCGCGCTGGTGGAACTGATCCGTGGCGGCAATGCCGATGGTGCCGAGGCCAGGGCCCGTGCCGACATGCGGAAATCCGGCGATCGGGCCATGCGAGCCCTGATCGCCTCGGATCTAAACACATAGGATCTGCACATATAGGCGGACGCAACGAACGGTCGAGACAACAGTTCTCTCCACTTCGTTCAAGAGAGGTGCATTATGCGCAACATCGGTGCAACGCTCCTGGTTCCGAGACACTCGCCGAAAGGAAAACTCGTGAATCATCTTTCCCGTACGCTCTTCTTGACCCTGCTTTTGTCCGCACCAACTCAGCTTCAGGCAGAGTCGCCCCCCGTTGCGCGTCCGGCCCCCTTCACGGTCGTCTGCTCCGATGCCGGCGCCGGCGCCTACGAGGCGTTTCCGGATGTCTGCCGCACCAAGTCGGGTGAACTGCTCTGTGTGTTCTACGCCGGATACGCGCATGTGAGCAATCCCACCAAGAAGCTTCCCAAAGGCGCCCGCATCGCCATGTGCCGTTCAAGCGACGACGGTTGCACCTGGTCCAAAGCGGAGTTGGTCGTCGATACGCCGATCGATGATCGCGATCCCTCGATCATCCAGCTTCCCGACGGCGACCTGTTGGTCGTGTTCATGAACTACGACACCAGTCGCGCCTCGGGCAGTCACAAGGCACTTTCCGTTAGGTCCGCCGACAATGGCAAAACCTGGAGCCGGCCGAAGTTGATCCCCACGCCGCTGGCGCAACTGGTGGCGATCTCCACGCCCCCGCGGCTGCTCGGCGACGGGCGCTTGCTGCTGACGCCTTACGGCAACAACACGGGCGACCCGCGTCGGTACAAGCACGTGGCCGTGCTCGAATCGAAAGACTTGGGTCGCACCTGGAAGACGCTGGCGGAGATCAAGACCGACAAGCCGCCGCTATTGGAGCCCGATCTGATCGAGCTTCCCGACCGGCTGTTCGTGATGATGCGCGCGGCGATGACCTGGAGCCAGTCGACCGATGGCGGCAAGAGCTGGAGCGATCCGAAGGAATTGGGAATCAGCGGCGACTGCCCTTATCTTCTGTTGACGTCAAAGAATGTCCTCCTCTGCGGAATTCGGCACCGGCCGAGCAAATCGACCGCCGTTCTATACAGCAGCGACTTTGCCAAGACCTGGCACGGCCCGATTCCTATCGACAACGTCTCCGGCGCCTATCCGAGCATGGTGGAGTTGCCCGACGGACGGATCCTGGTCGTCTACTACACCGAAGGCCGTGGATCCGACATCCGTTGCGTCTGGCTGGAGGCCGACACATCGGGCATACGCGTCAGCGGCTGCCGCGACAAGTAACCCGTATCCTACTTCGGAACCGGCAGCATGATCGGCGCATTCTCTTTGAATTCCGCCTTCCCCTCCTTGCCGTCCATCCGATACCGCACCGTCAACTTTTTGGGCGCGCTCGGCGCCGGATCACCTCCGAACGCCAAGTTGTATTGGCTGGCAGGCAGAGAAATCAGCGGAAAATCACTCACACACTTCTTGAGGATCGCCGTCACATCTTTCTGCTTGGCGCCGGCGCCGTAGGTCGCGTTGATGATCTCGATCTTCACCGGCTTCTGCTGTATCCGCTGCAACAGTTCCGCGGTGCTTGTGCCACCGCCAATCTTCTGGGCCACGGAAACGGCGACGGCGGTCGCGTTATCCTTTAGTGCCTCGTTCTTGGAAGCTTCAACCGCCAATCGCAACATGCCGACGCTCGGATACCGCTCGATCACCTGCAACACCAACTCGCGTTCCGCGTCACGCTCGGCGGCTTCCCAGGCCTTACGGCACATGTCGACGCGTTGCTGGTCGGGCATCCGCAAACCAAACTGCCGCGGCAGGCGAATATATCCACGCAATGCACGGACCCGATAGCCCGACTTGGGATCCTTGGCCAAGTCCAAGAGCACGGGGCCGGCATCCGCGGACATCCATTCGCCCAGGATCCGCGTGGCCGTATCCTGCATCCGCGAATCTTCCGACTTGCCCATTCGGGCCATTGTCTCCAGCGATTTCTGGCCACCCATATCCTTCAGCGTATCGAGGATTGCCTCCTTGGCGGAAGCAGGAGCTTGGTCCAGCGCACTGGCCAGTTTCTCGGCGCACTCTTCCCGCTGGGTCATGCGAACACATGCGGCCTTGAGCGCCTTGACGGCGACTGGTGCGTCCTCGGCAAAGGGTGGCTCGACAACGCGCCTGATCAGCACGGAGACGTTATCGAGCTTGGCAACTTCGCCCAACGCCAGCAGCGCCGCGGCCCGAATCTTCGCATCAGTATCATCGACCGCTTTGAGCAAGGGAGGCACTGCATCAATGCGGCGCCGTCCAACCAGCTCGATCAAGGCCAGCCGCCGTGCCCCTTTGGCATCGGTCAACCGTCTGACCAAGTCGGCATTGACGGCGTCGCCGGGCAAAACGCCGAGCGTTGCCTTCGCCGCCGCCGCGACCTGATCATCGTCCTCGGCGGCGATACTCAAGAGCAGGGGAACACAGGAAGCATCTCCAAGACTTCTGAGTACCTCGATTGCCGCGATGCGCACGGCGGCGGGGCCGTCTTGGGCAGCTTTCAGCATGGCGGGCATCGTCTCCGTGTCACCACGGTCGGCGAGTGCCAAAATCAATAGCGCCTGCAAGTCGGGAGCGACGTCCCCCAACGCGGTCACGAGTTTCCGTGACACGCCCGAACCGGACAATTCACGGGCGGTCGTCAAACCGAGCGTAACCATCACTTTGTCACTCGACTGTAATTGTTCGAGCAGTAGTGGAACTCCCTCGGCACCGCGAGCCAGGATTGCTCCTCGGGTCGCTTCGACTATGCGTTGCTTGGGCAATTTGGCCGCGCGCACTTTGTCGTAGAGCCTGGCGGCATCCTCGGCCTTGCCCGCTGCAAGTAGTTTCTCCGCGCACAAGATACATCCTTCCGCGACATCGGACCGAACCGCGTCGGGAGCGTCCGCCAGGGCTTTCTGTAGTGCCGCGGTTGCCCGATCATTGCCGATTCGCCCCAGGGCCGCGGCCGCCGCGCCGGCCACATCCACATCCGAGCCTTGCATCCGCTCGACCAGGCCGTCAACCGCCTTGGCATCCTTGCGAACGCCGATCGAATTGATTACCCCTATCAGTATGCGACCCTCCAGTTTCCCCATTGCCTCGCGCAAGGCCTCGTCGGCAGCCGGATCGGGCAGCGCCTCCAGAGCGATACGCGCCCATGAGGAGAGCTCGGGATCGGGAAGCAGGGCAGCCAACGCGGGAACGGATTTGCCGGATCCCCAGATGACCAGTTTCTTGCAGGTAATCGCCTTGTCGGCCTTTGGCGCGTCCGATTTGAGCAGGTCGATTAGCGGCTGTTCTTCTTCGGCGACCGACGTTGTCGGGGTGGTCAGCGATATGATGACCGCCACGCTGAGTGCCACCGGCAGTAAATATCTAAAGCAGTTCATGTCTGTTTCCTCGTATCGATTCAAATGTCCGTTCAAGCGGGTGATTTCAGAAGCGTATCTGTCTTGCGTCCGCAATGTTCAAAGCCGCCACGGTGCTCGCAACGCCTCGCTGCGCAGCCGGTTTGCCTGATCGTCGCCGGGGAACACATTGTTCACCGGATCGAACTTCAGCTTTCGACCCAGGAGCAAGGCAATGTTCGTGGCGTGACAGGCGATGTGCGCGTAGCAGGCCACGTCGGCATTACCCTTGGGCTGGCTGCGAGTCTTCACGCAGTCGAGGAAGTCACGAACGTGGAATGTCGCCGGATAACCGCCGATCTCTTCGACCTTTCTGCCCGCCAGCAACGCGGGCGAACTGAGCACGAATTTCCCGCTGTCCCCCGTTTCGACCCAACCATCGTCACCTTCGAAGCGAACGGGGCATGAGCCCAAGGGCAGCCAATCCTTCTCACGCAGAATCAGTTCCACGCCGTCGGCATACTTGGCGACGATCCGATTATTTTCCGGCGGGTTGTACTCCACCGGGGCCGTGGCGTCCTTGCCGGCCGCCCATTGGCAAAGGTCGACACAATGCGAGCCCCATTCCAAAACGCCGCCTCCGGAGAACTTGCCGTCCTCTTGGAAACAGCCCATGAACCCGCCGCCTTTTTCAAAATGAAAACCTCTGAGCATTCGACGATTGAACGGCCGCCAGGCGGCCGGGCCAAGATACATGTCCCAATCGACTTCCTCGATAGGCGGAGCGTCTTCAGGCGGCAGCCAGCCACTCATCGTGGCCGACATACCCATCGGGTGGGCATAGACCCGGCGCAGCTTGCCCAGCCGCCCGGTACGCGCTAACTCGCAGGCAAATGCAAAGTGTGGCAGGTTGCGTCGCTGGGTGCCGGCCTGGAACACGCGGCCGCATCGGCGCATCGTTTCCGCCAACAATAGGCTCTGCGCAATATTCTTGGTGCACGGTTTCTCGCAATACATGTCCTTGCCCGCTCGCGCCGCGTGAATGGCAGCGGTCGCGTGCCAGTTCGGACCGGTGGCGATTAGCACCGAGTCGATGTCCTTGCGATCCAACAGTTCACGAAAATCCTTGTAGGTAGCACAGTTGCTGTTCCCGTACTGCTGATCGGCGATCTTCTTGACCGCCACGCGACGCGCGTTCTTGACGTCACATACGGCAACAAACTGAACGTCCGCCTGCTGCAGGAAGCAACCAAGGTCATAAGTTCCCCGATTTCCGATCCCGATCCCTCCCAACACGATTCTTTCACTGGGCGGAACCGCTTCATCTTTTCCCAATGCCCTGCCGGGGATTACTTGCGGTACGGCCAGCAATGCCCCAGCTCCTGCAATCGTTCTGGCGAACTGCCGCCGATTCAATCGCGGATCCTCTTGTGACATAGTGTGTCTCCCTGTTGGGTTAATAGTTCTCTTCCGTTGATAATTGGCTGCGTTTCCCGGGCAACCCTTTCGGTCGGTGGCATCGGCAAATCGATCCACCCAAATGGGTCATGTAAACCGGCTGGGCCGGGACAGTCCCCGCTTGTTCCCAACAGTTACGCGTTCCCAACAGTCAGGATAACCGGTCGTCAATGATCTGGCAAATCCGGCATCTGGCAAATCCTGTCCCTCTTAGGTCTACAGTTTGAGTTATTATTGACCCTTGCATAGTCAATCTTTGTTTTTGGGGTTGACGCCGTAACCGTGGGTGCCACTGCT
>CAZDHN010000174.1:0-10559 GCA_964505115.1 uncultured Planctomycetaceae bacterium | reverse complement strand
ATGTTTTCGGCTTGCACTTCCAGCGCAATGGACAATCAACCGGCCGAAAAATAGACCAGTCCCCAGTGTAAAACGGCGCGCCCGGCGGCGGATCAGAGATCGGTCAAGCGCCGGCGTCGATATTCGGCCGGTGAATTGCCGGTGAGTTGCTGAAAGACGATGCGAAACCGCCGCGTGTCGCCGAACCCGCATGCCTCGGCGATCTGGCCGAGCGTCTGCCTGCGTTCAGCGCTCAAAAGGTCTTCGGCCCGCCGCACCCGCGCGCGGTTGATGTATTCGTATGGGGTACATCGCAGGGATTTCTTGAAGCGGTTCTCCAACGAGCGGCGCGAGAAGGGAACCAACTTCTCAAGCTTTTCGACTCCAAACGATTCGGCGATGTGCTCGTCGATGAAGCGGATCAGGGCGAGGATATGCCGGTCGGTAACGGCGATGATGTCGGTACTGCGGCGGGTGACGATCCCGTCGGGTGGGACGACGATGTCTTCCTCGGGCTGATCCTCGCCGGCCATTAAGCGGTCCAAGAGGTCTGCCGCTTCGTAGCCGACGCGGCGATCGTTGCGCGAGACACTGGTCAAAGGCACACGGGCCAACTCGCAGGTGAACGGTTCGTTGTCGACCCCGATGATGGCCACGTCGTTGGGCACCCTGATGCCAAGGCGGAAGCAGACGTCAGCCATCAGTGCGGCCCGCGAGTCGTGGGTGGCCAGCACGCCCACCGGCGGCTTGAGCGTGGGTAGCCAGTTCTCCAGCGGTTCGATCCAGTGCCGCCAAGGCCGCGGAGTGCCGGAGCTGCCGGGCACTTCCAATACGGAACAGTCGAGGCCTTCCTCGGCCAGCCGCTCGACGAACCCCGCCTTGCGTTGCTGGGAATACCAAAGGTCCTTAAGTCCGTAAAACGCAAATCGCTGGAATCCACGCTCCAGCAAGTGCTCGGCGGCAAGTCGTCCGATCATGCGGTAGTCGACAACCACGCGTGGCAGGCTCGATTCGGGCAGCGCTCCGGAAAGGTTGACCACCGGCACGCCTAACTCGCATGCGGCACGCGCCTCCGACTCGGTATGCAATAGGGCGATTACTCCATCGCCGGGCCAGCCCTTGAGGCTCTTCATCGACATGATGAGCGTTTCGGGACTGAAGCTCGCGTTCCAGTCGCCGCGCTGCCGGGCGTAGTCGGTAATACCCCGCAACAGCCGGGCCAGATGCGGCTCCCCGCCACGAAACGCCAAGGCAACCTGCTTGGTCTTGGGCATCCCTGTTAACCGTTCTCGAGGATTGCTGCGTTGAGCGTGTTCCGCTGTTCCCTATCCGACCAATCACCGCTGGCACCAGTCTATCGGACTATTCGAGTTCCCGAAAGACCGGCTCGGTGTTTGAAGAACCATGCGGTCGCGAAATATACACCACCGGCACGGAATCAGGCGTACGGCAACGACAATCGGAAAGTGTGAAGACACGAGACATTACGCACGGAATTACGCATAATCGCCCATCGAGACGTATCATCGCAAAACGGTTGACATGCCTCCGGTTCGTATCCAAGATGAGAGTTGGTTAACGTGTATGCCACTCTGAAGCCGGGCTCCCGTTGTTCACCTCTCTGTTCATTAGCTTTGCAAAGGTCAATAGAACGGTGGTTACCATAACGCGTCGCCGCAAAACGTACGTTTTCCTTGTCGCCGTGTTTTGCATTGCCGGGAGCGTCTCGGCCGTGCGGGCCGCCATCCGGCTGCCGGCGTTGTTTTCCGAGGGCATGGTGTTCCAGCGCGATCAGCCCGTGCCGATCTGGGGCTGGGCCGCGTCGGGTGAGCAAATCACGGTCTCCCTAAACGGTCGGACCGCCACGGCAACCGCGGACGACGATGGCCGATGGAAGACCACACTACCGCCGCTCAAGGCCGGGGGGCCATTTACGCTGCAATTGACCAGTTCCGCCGGCCGGACGGTTCGCATCGGCAACGTCCTGGTCGGTGAGGTGTGGTTTTGCGGCGGTCAATCGAATATGGTCTGGTGGGTTTATCGATCCAAGAACGCCGAGCACGAGATCGCCACCGCCAACTGCCCGCAAATCCGCCACTTCGCGGTCCGTTGGGAGGGAGCCGATCGACCCAAGGACGATTGCACGGGACACTGGTCGGTCTGTTCGCCCAAGACGGCCGGCGATTTCTCGGCCGTCGCCTATTTCTTCGGCCGTGTGCTGCACAAGGAACTCGGGGTACCCATCGGGCTAGTCAACGCCTCGCGCGGCGGGACAGCAGCCCGGGCTTGGGTAAGCCGCGCGGCGTTGATCTCCGATCCCTACTACGCAAAGCTGGTCCAATCGTCGGAGAAGCGGTGTGCCGGGTTCGATTTCGCGGCCGAGGAAGCTCGCTACCAGGAAAAGGCCGCCCTGTGGGATCGGGCCGTGGCAAAGGCCCGGGCCGAGGGCACGCTGCCGCCGCATCGGCCACGCCGCGACAACCCCTGCATGGGCAACAGCCGCCCGTCGATGTTCTACAACGCCATGGTCGCGCCACTGGCACCGATGGCCGTCCGGGGCGTAATCTGGTATCAAGGGGAGAGCGACATCGATCGGGCATGGCGCTACCGCAATATCTTTCCCCTGCTCATCCGTGATTGGCGCAAAGCTCACGGACGCGACGATCTGCCCTTCGGATTCGTGCAGATCGCGCCGTTTCGGCCGGGGTCTCGCCGCGCCAAGCTGGACCCGACATGTGGGGCGGAACTTCGCGAGTCGCAATTGCTGACGCTCAAGAAGGTCCCGCACACGGGCATGGTCGTGACAATGGATATCGGTGATCCGACCAACATCCACCCCGCCAACAAGCAGGAGGTGGGGCGACGCCTGGCCCTCTGGGCATTGGCAACGGTCTACGGACGCGACCTGGTCTACAGCGGCCCAATCTACGAGTCACTGGCTATCGAGGGCGAGAGGATTCGTCTGCGTTTCTCTCACGCGGGCAGTGGCCTGGCCACCAACGACGGCAAGCCGGCTTCGCATTTCATCATTGCCGGCGCGGATCGGAAGTTCCATCCGGCCGGCGCCGAGATTGACGGTGACACGCTGGTCGTTCGCGCCACGGCGGTGCCCAAGCCGGTGGCGGTACGCTACGCCTGGCGTCACGACGCCGAACCGAACTTGATCAACCGCGAGGGGCTGCCCGCCTCGCCGTTTCGTACTGACCGCTGGAAGCTCGTAACCGAACCAAACGCAGTCGCGCGCTAGCGCGCTTTCTCCCCGAGTAGTTGCGTAAAATCGTCCCTGAAGACTTATCCTCGCAACACGGTTGACACTCTTGGCGTTTGCACCCAAGATGACTGAAAAGGAAAGCACGCACAAAGTGCCCGTCAACTTCGTCGACGCACCATCGCATTCTAGACACGAGCAGCAACGAGGAGTTCTTCATGCAGGTCAAAACGCATTGTCTTCGGGAAATCACCAAGCCGGTTACAGTCCCGCCGGGAGTAATGGGATATCGTGAGTTCGTGGCGGAGCCGGATTGGAAACGCAATCTGCTTTCGACCACCAGCTTGCTCTATCACCCAACGCGGCGCCGGGTAATCTGTGGCCTGACCGCGTTCGATACCGACTTGATGTACGAGTTCGACCCCGACGCCAAAACCTGGCATTGCCTCGATTACATGTCGGTCAGCCATAAGTTTGAGATCAAGATCCACCGCTCGCTCTGTTTGGCCAAGGACGGGAGCGTTTACGGCGCAACGGCCGGGCTGCACCGGGAAGACCAGCGAATGGAGGCGCCCGGCGGCCGCATCTTCCGTTACGACTTCGACGCCAAGAGCTACGACATGCTGGGCAGGCCGGTGCCGCCCGACTACATCCAAACCATCACGCTCGACGAAGAGCGCGGCCTGATTTACGGTGTCAGCTACCCGGTGTTCCGCTTCTTCGCCTTCGATATCAACGCGCGGAAGACGCGATTCGAGCAGTACGTCGGCTGCCTGCCACACATCATGGCCATCGACGATCACGGTTGCATCTGGTCGACCTGGAGCAACCGGACACACTACCTGTTCAAGTACGATCCGGAGGCCAACCGAATTCACTTCTTCCATCACGGGCTGCCCAACGCCAAGGACGGGGTCAACCTGATGTTCCCGGGCATGGGGCCAATCGACACGATGATCAACGGCGGCGACGGATACATCTACGTCGGCATGACCACCGGCAGCCTGGTGCGGATCGTGCCCGAGACGGGCGAAGTGGAATACCTGGGAAAACCCACATCTGAAATGCGAATCGTGACCCTGGAAGTGGGGCCCGACGGTCGGCTTTACGGCACGTCCGGCCACCTGGGCAAGGTCTACCTGTTCGCTTACGATCGCCAGAAACGAACGTTCGACATTCTCGGACATCTCCACGATAATGAACGAAATACTTCCCTCTTTATCTCGCACGATATGTGCTTCACGGACGACGGTCGGCTGTTTGTCGGCGAGACCGACACCATGGAGCGCGCGGGATACCTATGGGAATGCTGGGACTTCTGACAACACCAACAAGAAAAGAGTTTCCATGCGAAACACATACTTTGCCCTCGCAATGACCGGCTTTCTTTTCGGAGTCGCTAGCACCACTGCCGAGGCCAGCCTGAAGGCGACGCGACGAGATGACCGTAAGATCGAAGTCCAGGGCGATCACTTCCGCCTGACCGTCGACGCCTCGCGCGGCGGCCAGATCACCAGTATCGTGCTGTTCGACGGTGCGCAGTGGAATCAGGTCCTGGGAGCCGACGGCCAAACCTGTCCGGCCGTGACACTGAGCGATGCCGCCGGCCAGTACATGCTGGCCAACGATGCCGAAGCCAAGCTGGGCCCGATCGAGACCACGCCGGAGTTTGTCCGTTTTGAAGTGACCGGCATGCCGAAGACGACCGACGGCAAGGCCGGGCCATGGACGGTGAAACTTGGTTACGAAATCCATCCCGAGGGCGCCGTCTTCGTCGACCTGGACTACACGCTGCCGGAAGGCGACGTGACCCTGGCCGGGGCCGACCTGTCGTTCGATGTCGACCGGGCGGTCGTCAAGGCGGTCCATTACTGCGCCGAGAAGCAGATAAGCAAGCGTTATCCCGGCTTCCGGACGGCGCGGGTGGCCTTCGGCGTCAACCCGAAAAGGAGCTACACCAACGAGGTGGAGGCGGTCGTCGAATACCGCAAGCCCATCTGCGAGAAGGTCGAATACGAAGTGGTGGAACGACGTTCCGGCACAGCGCAGCAGTACGAGGAGCGCAGGCCGATCGGCGTCGGCGCCGAATTGGACAAGCCGGCTGGCCGGTTCCAGTGGATACTTGCCTCGCGGCCCTTCAAGCTGCAAGGCCCCTTCCGCTATCACAACCGCTTTGCGCTAGGGCTGGGCTCGGGCGTGGCCGGCGCGGCCAGGAGCACGATGGTCGGCCAGCGGATCTACCAATGGGTCAACTTCCTCGACAAGAAGAACTGGTATCCCACCAACGAGCAGATCGACAAGATGGCGGCCAACGGCGCCACCGTGATGGTCCTCTTCAAACACTGGATGAGCGTGCCCGGCAGCAACGGGTTCAATCCGGCCAGTTACGAAGCGGCCAACGAGACGGAATGTCGCCGGGCGATCAGTCACGCTCACGCCCGGGGGCTGCGGGTGGGCTTCTACATGCGGGGCTGCGAGGCGTATGGGCTGGGCTTCTTCAAGAAGTACGGCAAGCGGGATTGGGACGGCATCTACATGGACTGGCACGGCCTGCTCTCCCAGGCACGCCACGAGCAGATGTTCGACCCCGGGCCGGCCGGGATCGACCGGCACATCTCCGAGGACGGCAACCACTTGCCCGCCCGGGAATACTTCGCCTTCACCAAGCGCTGCCGCGCGGCGGTTGGCCCGAAGGGGTTTCTCATCGGGCACCAGGGCCCCTTCAACAGTGGCGTGCTGAGCAACTTGGCGTTCGACGCCTACTTGCCGGGTGAATGGCGCGAAGATTGGGGGATGTTCGCCGGCGACGTTCACCGCGCGACCTACGTGGGCATGTGCGGCGGGGGCATCTGCATGCCCTGGACCCTCACCTCGTCCTACCGAACGCCGCGGGGTATCGCCAAAATGGCTGTCTGGGGCTTCTACCCGCACGCGATTCTGGCTTACGAAACCAAGCCCGACATGCAGGTGCTCCTCGCCGACCCGACCGCCGAGATCAACCGCTGGGTGCTGCCCTACTGGCGGCTGCTGGCGGCAATCGATGTCGAGAAAGCAACGGTGCATAACCTGCCCAACGTGAACTTGGTGGCCGCCGAGTCGTCCGACCCGAGTGTACAATGTCTTGTTTACAAGGAGGAGCCAGACACTTATCTTGTCCTCGTGGGCAACCTGGGCAAGGAGGCGGCCCAGGCCGAGATTACGCTCGTGCCCGGCGTGTTGGGGATGAAAGGAACGTACCAGATCAGCCACGTCGACTCGGCGACGGGCAAGCTCACGCCACGCGGCACCTGCACGGACAAGCTGAGCACCTCGAAGCTCCCGCAATGGGGCATCGAAGCTTTCAAGCTAGGCAAGAAATAACCTTCCAGGATATGCTTCATGACATCCGAGATCGGCCGCTTGGAAGTTGCGGATTACGTGGTCGTGGTGGGCTACTTCGTCCTGACCCTGGCGGTGGGAGCCTACTTCTACCGATACATGAAGGGCATGAAGGACTTCTTCGCCGGCGGGAACCGGATTCCCTGGTGGCTCAGCGGCGTGTCGTTCTACATGAGTGCCTTCAGTGTCTTCGCCTTCGTCAGCTACTCGACCTTGGCCTATCGCTACGGCTGGGTGGCGGTCACCCTGTTCTGGTCGTCGGTGCCCGGCGTCTTCGTCAGCGTGCTCTTCTTCGCCAGCCGCTGGCGGCGGGCGCGAATCGACAGCCCGGTCGAGTATCTCGAAGCAAGGTACGACCGGCTGGTCCGACAGTTGTTCGCCTGGGAGGGGCTGCCGGTCCGCGTCGTCGACGACGCCTTGAAGCTGGTGGCAATTTCCCTGTTCATCTCGTCGGCCGGCCTCGGATTGAGCAAGGAGACCTGCCTTTGGGGATCGGGGCTGATCATGCTCTCCTACACGTTCATGGGCGGGCTCTGGGCGGTTGTAGTTACCGACTTCATCCAGTTCGTCGTGATGGCCGTGGCCGTGGTGATTCTGGTGCCCCTGGCCTTGATTAGGGCGGGTGGAATCGAGGCCGCCTGGAACGGAGCGGGGGAAGGGTTCCTCTGTCTGACCCATCCACCGGAATTCGATTCCGTCTACGTCGTCGGCTATATTCTGCTGGTCACCCTGGCCTACAGCAGCATCAACTGGTCGCTCGTGCAGCGATACTATTGCGTGCCAACCGAACGGGATGCAAAGAAGGTGGGGCTGCTCGTCATGGTGCTCTACGCAATTGGCCCGCCGCTGATCCTGCTGCCGGCCATGCTCGCCCCGCAGTTCATGACCGTGCCGGAGGGCAAGGAAGTTTATGCGCAGTTGTGCCTGACGCTGCTTCCGGCCGGGATGATGGGCCTGATTATCGCCGCAATGTTCGCCGCAACGATGTCGATGCTCAGCAGCGACTACAACGTCTGCGCGGCCGTACTTACCAACGACGTCTACCGGCGGCTCATTCGCCCCGGCGCGTCCCAACGCGAACTGCTAATCGCCGGCCGGCTGCTGACGCTGCTGGTCGGTCTACTGACGATCGGCGTTGCTTCACTGATGCTCACGCTCAGCGGCGAAGGCCTGTTTCGGGGGATGGTCAAGCTGTTCGGCATATTCACCGCTCCCGTAGCCGTGCCCATGCTGCTTGGGCTGGTCTGGCCGCGAGGCAACAAAAACGGAGCATTTGCCGGTTTTTTGGTCGGTGTGGGCGTGGGACTGTCGCTCTATTTCGTTCTGGATGACCAGATGACGGTTGCCGGAGTCCTGCTGAAGAAGGAAATGATCCTCTTGTTCGCCACGACGTTGATGACATCGCTGATGATGGTGCTGGTCAGCCTGTGGTTTCCGGCCGACGCCGCCGAACATCAACGCGCCCAGCAATTCCTCGAGCGGCTGCGGATTCCCATCGGAGAGATGGAAGAGGATCGTGTTGTTGGGGCCGAAAGCGGAACCCGGGCGATTCTGCCGCTGCGGGTCATCGGTGTCTCCGTGGCGTTGATTGGCGTATTGATGTTGGCTGTCGTGCCGTATGCCACCGATCGCCTCACGCTCTGGATGAACATAGGCATCGCGGCCGCGCTGATCGCCCTTGGCGCTTGTGCGGCATGGTCATCATACGTCGCCAACCCGAAGAACGAGCAATAGAACTCGGGAGGAACATGGGCGGCTTCCTATTGCGTGTAGCCAAGGACAATCAACGAACACGCATCTTCGCGGCAGCCGGAGTTGGATAGCGCGGATCTCCACGCCTCGCTGAAGCATGTGCGTGGCGAAGCCGTGGCCGAGTGAGTGCGGCCAGAAGTTCTCATCGAAGCCGCACGCGCTTCGCGCCTTGACAAAAGCGGTCCATGCCGTGGCGTCGGGCAGATGCGTGACGATGCGGCGACTGGGAAACAACCACGTCCGGCTGCGATGGATATTCCAGACCTCTCGAAGCATCTCCAAGATGGCGTCTGTCAACGGGAGGGCCCGTTGCTAAGTAGGTTGTACGCCAGCAGGTGAGTCCAACTCTCTTTGTGAACCATGTCGGGCGTCTTGCAACGCGGGATGTCCATCCGCATCGTTGACTTGATCGAGCGGATATCGACTTCTCCATCCCAGCGGCGCTCATACAAATCGCCTATCTGCTTGCCATCGATCGAGCGGGCGAGAATCGTGGTAACGCCGTTGCCTCCGCTTCCGTCCCATTGTTCTTCTCCCTTTTCGGCCAGCAGCACCCTGGGTGTATTGACCCGAGGCCGCCGGCCATGGATACTAAAGCCCTGGCCCGGCTGTACGAGTCCGACGATCAGAATACCCCAAGTTTAACGGAGGCTTCCCGATGCAACTCAAATCCAGCAGAGTCCAACATGCCCCCTCTCATTTACCGGGCCCATTACTACATGGAATAGTCACACTTATATTTGCCAGCCTCACCCTTTGTCTGTCAATAGATACTGCTAAATGCGCGGAACAACCGAGGAATGGCAGTGCGCCAAACATCGTACTAATATTTACCGACGACCAGGGCTATCAGGACGTGGGCTGTTTCGGCTCGCCCGACATCAAGACGCCCAACCTCGACCGGATGGCCAAAGAAGGCCGGCGGTTTACCAACTTCTACGTTGCCCAGGCGGTTTGCTCGGCATCGCGGGCGGCGCTGATGACCGGCTGCTACTCTAATCGGATCGGCATCCTCGGCGCGTTGGGCCCAAGTGCCAAACACGGCATCAACGCCGATGAGTTGACGATCGCCGAGGTCGTCAAGCAGCGGGGATACGCCACGGCCGCCTATGGCAAGTGGCACCTGGGTCATCACCCCATGTTTCTCCCCACCCGGCACGGGTTCGACGACTACTTCGGCCTGCCCTACTCGAACGACATGTGGCCCTATCACCCCACGGCCGGCAAGCGCTTCCCGCCCCTGCCGCTGATCGACGGCGAGCGAACTGTCAAGATAATGACGGGCGAGGACCAGACGCATCTTACCACCTGGTATACCGAGCGGGCGGTGAAGTTCATCGAGAAGAACCGGGCCAACCCCTTCCTGCTCTACGTCGCCCATAGCATGCCGCACGTGCCGCTGTTCGTCTCCGAGAAGTTCAAGGGCAAGTCGGCCCGGGGGCTTTATGGCGATGTTATCTCGGAGATCGACTGGTCGGTCGGGCAGATCTTGGCGACGCTCAAGCGGCTCGGCCTGGACGACGACACGCTGGTCATCTTCACATCCGACAACGGCCCCTGGCTCTCCTACGGCAACCACGCCGGCTGCGCGCTGCCTTTGCGCGAAGGCAAGGGGACGAGTTGGGAGGGTGGCATGCGCGAGCCCTGCATCATGCGTTGGCCGGGCAAAATTCCCGCCGGAACCGTCTGCGACGAACTGGCCGCCACCATCGATGTCCTGCCCACCATCGCCGGTCTGGTCGACGTAAAGCTGCCGACTGATCGGGTGATCGACGGCAAGAATATCTGGCCGCTGATGGCCGGCAGCCGGGGCGCCAAGACGCCGCACGAGTTCTACCTCTATTACTACTACGGCAGCGAACTGCACGCCGTACGCGCCGGGCCGTGGAAACTGCACTTCCCCCATCGCTACCGCAGCCTCGACGGCAAACCGGGCGGCAGCGGCGGGCAGCCGATTCCCTACGTGATGAAACGGACCGGGCCGGGGTTGGAACTTTATAACCTCGAGACCGACATCGGCGAGACCACCAACGTGGCCGATAAACATCCTGAAGTCGTCAAGCAGCTCCAAGCATTCGCCGAACAAGCCCGCGACGACCTGGGCGACAAGCTCACCAAGCGCAAAGGCCAAAACGTCCGCGAGCCCGGCCGGCTGGAGGAGTAAGGACCAGGCAAGAAATGACTGTCCGATGTCCCCTCGCCCCAGCGTGGAGAGGGTAGGGTGAGGGGGCAGAGTAATACG
>CAZDHN010000173.1:0-10589 GCA_964505115.1 uncultured Planctomycetaceae bacterium | reverse complement strand
TACGCTCACGGGCTGAATTCTTGCGAATCCAGCTACAAACGTGTTCCTGCGCCCCTCGTGCGTGGAAGACCACACTGCCACCTCAGTTGTAATAGCCGCCAGCGGAAGCTGGCGGTTGTCTTGCGGTCCAGTCACTCGGTCCAATGAGAACTGTTGTGCCTGCCGACCGCCAGCTTCCACTGCCGCCTATTGGCGAAACAGCGTGTATCGGTTGGGGAAGTGCTTGCCGCAGATGCCCGTTATGACCTATCTCTCCCAGTCATCCTCGTCTTCCGGTTCGTTAGAGACGCGGTAATACTCAAGATCCGCACAATCGGAACCGATAGTCTATCTGGAGAACTAACGGCGTCTCCGCTTGCACACAGTGTGCGCAGAGGCGCTTCCCTGGAGGTTGGGTGGATTGCTTGAGGGTACGTGAAAAACGTCGCGAACAGGTTACGGTGGACACGAAATGAATCAGCATGAGTCGAGGGATCGGGACGCGGCCGGCGGGGTCCTGGATCGGCCACTGGGCCCAGAGGCACAGGCTCTCGATTGGTCGCAGGTGTTGGCCAGGATTCCCGACGTAAAGGGTCGCGTAAATCGTAACTCTTCGCGGAAGCGGTCGTCCGGAAAGCGGCAAAAACGCCTGGTAAGTCCAGCAATGTCGGTCAAGATACTAATGGCCGGCGGCGCGGTGCTCCTGGCGTGTGCCGTGTTTCCTTTCTTGTTCGGGAGCGGGGATTCCGACGATTCGACCTCCTCCGAGCTATCGGCCGACGCCGTCGTAGCGCCCAGATGGGAATCGAGCCAAACGACGCCGACCGGGCCGGTGGAAGTGGCGGCGGGCCGCGAGCAATCCGGCATGTTGCCGGGCGGAGCCCTGTCGCCGCGGGCATTTCCGTCCGCCAATACGGGGCCGGCGGCCAATAGCGGCCGTTCCGGCGCCCTTATGCCATCCAGCATGGCGGCCGATTACCGACCGGGCGACACCAGCCGCTACCCGACCGCCGGCAGTGCCAATGCGAACCGACCGCCGACCGCCGACGTAAACCGGCCCATGGAAATCGGCGACCCGCGCTCGACTGCCGAGGCGGGCAACCGGACGGCCGATCGTCGCGCCGGACTGCCGGTTGCCCCGATTCAGGCGTCGGCCATTGAGGCGTCGGCCTGGCCGCGGCGCGAGCCGGCCGCCGTCAAGGCATCCTATCGGCCCGGCTCGACGACAAGCTACCCGGCGCCGAACACGGCAACACGCCAGCCGGCGCCAGACACCGCGGCAAGCTACCCAACGTCGCACACGACGACACGCTACCCGGCCACGGATCGCTACCACCAGCCAGCATCGCAGCCCAGCCGAAGTGTGCCCCAGCCGGGCGTTGCCCGATTTGAGGGCGTTATTGAGAAACCAATAATCAGGACCACCGATGAGCGCGCTCGACCAAGCTTTCATTAAGGCCTACCGGGCACGGGACGTCTCGTACGGCGCCCAGCCGGTCGTGCCAAGCAGTGTCGATCACCCTGGGGCCGATCATCCCGGGGCCGATCCAATTTGGCACGAGAACGGTGGCTGCCCGACCGTTGTCGGACACGACTGCAATTTTCGCGATGCCGAGCCGGGACCGTTCGTCACGCGGGAGCCGATCGTCGCCTCCATGGCAGTGATGCCCGAAGGCGTCATGGTGTGTAGTGCGTCGACTGCCGATATAGTCGACACAACCGAGCCGGCGGTGGCGGTCGATGAACCGCCCGTCGCGAATCGAATGCCGGACCTTGTCGCGCCGGTTCCGCCCGCGCCCACAACCGAACCTATCGAGCTGCTCCAGTTCGCCGACGCGCCGACACCCGCCACAACCGCCGAACCGCCCGCGCGACAGCCGTCCGATCCGCAGCGCACGCCATTCCGGCCGATGCTCCAGGTGGATAGCCTTGTCTGGCCCAAGGTGTGCAGTCAGATGAGCATCGAGGCCGGGCACGAGTTGAACCGGCTGGCCGACGGGCTAATGGCCGGCATGGCCGACGGCTGCAAGGTCGTGACGTTTGGGGGTTGCCTGCCCGCCGAGGGATCGACGACGCTTCTCTTGGGCGTTGCTCGGATACTATCCGAACGGGGCATGAAGCTGGCAATCGTCGACGCCGATTTGGCCGATCCGCTGCTTTGCCGACGCCTGGGGATGCTGCCGGAGGTCGGCTGGGAAGAGGTGGTCGACGGTCGGCTGCCGTTGGCCGAAGCGGTTGTCGAGTCGATCGAGGACCATCTGATCCTGTTACCCCTCTGCAAACCGCGGGACAGCCAAGGGGAATTTGCTCCAACGCTCGCCTCGTTGACACCGTCAATTGCACGGCTACGGGAAGATTGCGACCTGGTACTGGTCGACATGGGCCCGCTGAAGCAGAAACAGGACGCCGACCTGGACGCGATAGCCGGTTGGACGGATGCCGTCGTGCTGGTCTGCGACGTGCGTACCACCCCCACCGAGCAAGTTGTCGAGGCACGAAGCCGCCTGCAAACGGCCGGAGTGGCCCGTGGCGCAATTGCCGAGAATTTTGTGCCCGCTTGAGTTGAAAGTTGAACGGCAAGCCCGACCTGATCGGGCAATACGCGTTCGCCGAACGGAACCCCACATAGCGTTAAATACATCCCGCAAATGCCGGACGGTAATCCGGCCTACGCGCAACTTATCAAGAACGGTCGACGGGCAAACGGGCATGTACGAGTCTCATTGGCAACTCAAACAGAAGCCTTTCGAAAACCGGGGCGATCCGCGCTTCTACTATCCGGGCGAGTCGCATCAGGCGGCCCTCTTGAAACTTCGTTATGCGGTCGAGAATCGGCGCAACGGGGCGCTGCTGGGTGGACCGGCCGGATCGGGAAAGACCATGCTGATCGGCATGTTGAACAATACACTGGGCGACGAGTACTCGCCGTTCGTGCATCTCGTCTTCCCGCAAATGCCGGTCGATCAACTCCTGGGATACCTGGCCGATCGGCTTCTCGGCTCGAACAATGGGTCGGCCGGCTCCAACCTACGGCAAAGCGTTCAGCGGATAGAGGGCTTTCTGGCCGAGAATGTCGAAAAACAGTGCCATGCGGTGATCGTCGTCGACGAAGCCCACCTGCTGGACGATCGCCGCTCGCTCGAAGCGATGCGGCTGCTGTCGAATTTCGAGTTCGACGGTCGGCCCGGCCTCACGCTGTTGCTTTCGGGCCAGCCGGGATTGCTGCCCGTCCTGGATCGGACACCCCAGTTAGAAGAGCGGCTAGACGTTAAATGTCTGTTGCGACCCTTCAGCCAACAGGAGACGGCCGATTACGTCAACCACCGGCTCAAGGCGGCCGGCGCGCAACGCACGATCTTCCAACCCGACGCACTTGAAACGCTTCACGAACTCACCCACGGCGTCGCCCGGCGAATCAATCGGCTATGCGACCTGGCACTGCTGATCGGCTTTGCCGAAGGTCAAGGGGAGATAACGGCCGGGCAACTCGAATCGGTCTGCCAGGAACTCGTCACCGTGGCACCCGACTGAAGGCTCATTCTTCGCCGGCGGATACTCCGGCCCAGGCTCGGGCGAGGATCGTGCCGGTCAACATGCAGCCGAAGGTGTAAGCAGCTGGTGCAATGGCCGTGGCCGGGTCCTTGTCGAAAAGCTCCATCGCCAGCACTGTCCCCAGTCCGGCGTTCTGCATGCCGACCTCCAAGGTCAGCGCTCGCCGCATCGCGGCGGGCAGGCGAAACGCTCGACCACCCAACCAACCGGCCAGATAGCCGCACAGGTTGAGCATCACCAGTGCCACTAGCAGCCCGGCTTGAAGCCCGGCCAGGTTGTCGCGGTTCTTGGCCACCACGACGGCGATTATCCAGAGAATGGTCAGATTGGCGATGGTGGCTCCGACGCGGCTCGTCAGGGTCTGCCAGACGGGAAAGCGTCGCGCCAGCAGGTGGCCGGCCACCACCGGCAACACGACCATCCAGCAAAGCTGTATGCTGACATCCATTGCCGGAAAATCGATCTCGCGGCCCAAGGCAATTTTCAGAATCGGCGGAACCACCAGCGGCGAAAGCAGCGTGGCCGAAGTTGTCAGGCTGACCGAGTAGCTGACGTTACCCCGGGCCATCAGTGTCAGCACGTTAGAGGCCATCGCGCCCGGCACGCAGCCGACCATCACGATGCCGATCATTGCCGGCCCTTCGAGACCCAGCAAGCGGCCGAAACAGTAGGCCAGAATTGGCATGACCGTGTATTGAACGGCCGTTCCGCCCAAGACGGTCGGCCAGCGTTCGGCGACCTGGCGAACTTCATCCCGCGGCAGAAGCGAGCCGATGGCCAGCATCGTCAGGGCGAACAGGTAGTTCAACCACGCTGCCGAGCCAACAAAGGGATCCCATGCGCCGGGAAACCAAACGGTCCACTGGTAAGCCACCAGACCGAGCAGTATCAACCACGCGAGCAGGAAACGTTCGAGCATTTTCGAGACCGAAGGTCGGAATTCGGAATTCGGAAGTTGCAGGTCGCAGGTCAACGTCGGGCCAACCGCTTTGCGCTTTCCGACTTCCGACCTCCGAATTCCAACCTCATTCAGATCGTCGCGGGCCGGAGTAGAAGCGGGAGACGAATATCCAAGCGATGCCGAACACTCCGAATACGCAATAGAGTGCTCCGAATCTCAACAGTCCGCTGCCGATCGTCTTCCACATGCGACGACTCCCGGTCGAGTGGCTTTGCCCTGGGCAAGCCGGATTATGCTGCGAGTGTACTGCAAATATCCGTCCCGATCCAGTATATGCTGGGCCATTTGCGGAAATAGCGTAGCGCCAATCGACGGAAGTCTTGCGCCGGCAAGTGGTTAGGGTACGGATCGCGGTTTGTGCCACGTTGGGGTAAGGGGAAACGGGAAACGGGGAAGAGGGGGAAAACGTTGTCCCGAAGTTCCAATGCCCTGAAGAAAGCGGGGGAAGGCAACTCGCAATAAATGAGCTGCCCGGACAGGGGCCGGGGATCTCTCGGCGGCGGATGAAACCCGTATTGATTTCTTCAGACAAGCACGAAGGAAGGAAGATTTTCACGCAAAGACGCAGAGGGGGCAAAGGCGCAAAGAAAGAGAAGAAGGAGAGTGAGGCGGGAATTCGTATGCTGGTCGTCTCTCTGCTTCTTGCCGACTTTGCGCTCCTTGGCGACTCTGCGTGAGCTTCCCGCCTGCCTTCCCTCCACCCGTTCCAAGCCCATTCAGAAGCCCCCTGCGATCATCTTCCCGCTACTCCAAAGCGCGCAAGGCGCGATTTGCACCCAAGTGGTTAGCCCTCGCGGAACTGCACTTCCGCCAAACCCCTCGTTTTGCGATACTTTCCGCATGGCAGAACAATATGAACGACCGATCACCGTATTCTTCTCCGCCGGCGAGCCAAGCGGCGATCTGCACGGAGCCAACTTAATCCGCGAGTTTCGCTCCAGATGCGACCAGTTTCAAGCGGTCGGCTACGGCGGGCCGGAAATGGAAAAGGCCGGCTGCAAACTGCACGCCGACCTGACCGCGCTGGCCGTAATGTGGTTCGCGCGGGCGCTATTGAACTTACACAAATTCTGGGACTTGGGCAGTCGGGCCGACCGATACTTTCGGCACCATAAACCGGACGCCGTCGTGCTGATCGACTATCCGGGCTTCAACTGGTGGATGGCGCGGCGAGCGAAAGCACACGGGATTCCCGTCTTCTACTATTCGCCGCCGCAAATCTGGGCCTGGGCCCGATGGCGGGTGAAAAAGATGCGCCGGTTCGTCGACCACGTGCTCAGCGGGTTGCCTTTCGAAGAGCAGTGGCTGAACGAGCATGGCTGCAACGCCACGTTTATCGGCCATCCGTTCTTCGACGAGGTCGGCCGCCGGAAAATGGACCAAGCGTTTCTCGACCATTACAACAGCCAGGAAGGTCCCCTGGTTACCATACTGCCGGGCTCGCGAACCCAGGAGGTCGAGCATAACCTGAAATGGTTTCTCAAGGCTGCCCGACTCGTCCGCGAGAAGATACCCAACGCTCGATTTGCAATCGCCGCCTTCAAGCCGCGGCAGGCCGATATCGCCCGACGCGAGGTAGAAGCGGCCGGGCTGCCGGTGGATATCCACGTAGGCAAGGCGACCGAGTTGATGCATCTGGCCGATAGCTGCATGGCCTGTTCCGGATCGGTGTCGCTGGAGTTGTTATACCACGAGAAGCCCACGGTGATTTTGTACTGGATAACCCGGTCGGCCTATTTTGTGCAGAGTTTCTTCCGCACGGTGAAATACATCACGTTGGTCAACCTGCTGACGGCCGACGATCCCTTCCCCAAAAGCAACACGCCGTTCGATCCTTCCGACGCGGACGCGGATCGGGTGTTGTTTCCCGAGTATCTTACTTACGAAGACAAATCGGGCCAGATTGCCGAGCACGTTATCCAGTGGCTTACAGAACCCGAGCGGCACGACGCCCTGGTTGCCAGACTAGCCGAGTTGAAGGCCCAAATCGCCCACGGCGGCGCGGCGCGGCGCGCGACCGAATACATCCTCAAGGTTCTTGCCGGCAAGGCGGCGCCGATTCCCCGTCCCCATTTCGTCCCCAGCCGCACCGCGGGAGCCGTCGAGGCATAGGAAGAGGGATCAGGGGCCAGGGATCAGGGGCCAGGGATCAGGGGCCAGGGATCAGGGGCCAGTATCTTGAGAGCACCTTAACGCCAAAATTCCGACCCCTGGTCCCTAACCCCTCTTCACCCTACCGCTAACCACTACCAAAGGAGCCGCACCCGTGCTCTTGGGAGAACCACCACGAACGCAGGGCGATTTGAACTTCCGCTTGCTGGGCATACCGGTCCGCGTGCACCCGCTCTTCTGGTTCGTCGCCCTCTTGCTGGGCATGAACGTCGGCGATTTCAGGGGGCTCCTGATCTGGATCGCCGCGCTGTTCCTGGCCATCCTGACCCACGAATTCGGCCACGCCTTGGCCATGCGCTACTATGGGCTGCAACCCTGGATTACGCTATACGGGATGGGTGGACTGGCCTCGTACAACCAGTCGCAAGGGTATGGCTCCCGGCGGTTGGGCTCGGGGGGCGAAGTCTTCATCTCGGCGGCCGGACCGGGCGCCGGATTCCTGCTCGGTGCGATAATCATCGCCGTGGTGGTCGCCCTGGGATACCCGGTCGAGTTCATGCAGGGGGGAAGGTTTGGCATCTGGATCCGAATGGAGCAACAGATTGGACCGCTGGAGTTGCATATCTTCATCCAATACGTGCTCTTCATCAGCATCATCTGGGGAGCCGTCAACTTGCTGCCCGTCTATCCGTTGGACGGCGGCCAGATCGCCCGCGAACTGCTTCTGCGAATGAACCCCCAAGACGGCATCCGCCAATCGCTGATCCTTTCCATCTTCACCGCCACCGGTTTGGCCATCCTCGCGTTTGCAAAGTGGGGCGATTTGTTCGTGGCCCTTTTGTTCGGCTACCTTGCCTACACGAGTTACGCCACGTTGCTGGCCTACTCCGGTCGCGGCCGGCACTGGTAAGCTTGGTTAGCGGCGGAATGCGAGTCAGAAAAGAGTAGTCATTATTTCGACTGTTTCACTTGCGGAATGTTCGTAAGTTGCTTTCCAAATTAACGTTAGCCCGCATTTCTCACCAGTGCGGCTAAACGGCTAAGTTGTGTCGCCGTAATCACATGTGACGTCCAGTGAAGTAAAACAGTCGAATTATAAACAGAACTGGCTTTTCCACGAAGGAGGTCCCATGGGCGAAGGACACACGATAGGTAGTTACCTTATCCACAAACTTTACGCGCATGGTGTGCGGCATGTCTTCGGCGTGCCGGGCGATTATGTTCTTGGCTTCTTCAAGGAGCTGGAAGATAGTCAATTGGAGGTGATCAACACCTGCGATGAACAAGGAGCCGGCTTCGCGGCCGACGCATACGCCAGAGTCAGTGGTCTGGGAGCGGTTTGTATTACTTATTGCGTTGGCGGTCTGAAGGTAACCAATACGACCGCGCAGGCATTTGCCGAGAAATCACCCGTTATTGTGATCAGCGGAGCGCCGGGCAAGAATGAACGCGTCAAGAAGGCGCTCCTGCATCACAAAGTTCGCGATTTCGACACTCAACTGAAAGTGTTTGAACAGCTTACCGTGGCTTCGACGGTGCTTAATGATCCCGAGACCGCCTGCCGCGAAATCGATCGCCTGATTGACGCGGCCCTTCGATATAAACGGCCCGTATATATCGAACTGCCGCGGGATATGATTTCCGTGCCCGTTATGCCACGCCGGCAAGCTCGGGAGGAAACGCGATCAAGCGACGCCAACGCGATGCGGGAAGCATTGCATGAGGCGATTGAGATGATTAACGCGGCGAAGAGGCCGGTGATTCTCGCGGGCGTGGAATTGCACCGATTCGGCCTGCAGGACATACTTCTCAGCTTGCTGGAAAAGAGCAAAATTCCGGTCGCTTCCACGATCCTGAGCAAATCGGTGATTGTGGAGACTCATCCGCAATATCTTGGAGTATACGAAGGAGCCATGTGCCGCGAGGAGGTCAGGCAGTACGTTGAATCGAGCGATTGCCTGATTCTTCTCGGCGTTTTTCTCAGCGACGTCAATCTCGGGTTCTATGCCACTCATCTCGACGAGGGCAAGTCGATTTGCCTGACAAGCGAGAAGGTTTCCATCCAATATCACAGCTATGAAAGCGTGGAGATGGAAGAGTTTGTCAGCGCCATGGTGGCCGGGGATATTCGCCGGCGGGAAGATGTCGATATTCCGCATCCGCCCGCGCCTCAACCTCCCGAACCGGTTGCAGAGAAACAGATTACCGTGAAGTATCTGTTTCAGCGATTGAACGCATTTCTGGACGACAACACGGTTGTTATCGCCGACCCGGGCGATGCCATGTTTGCCGCCATGGATATGACTATTCATTGCGCGACGGAATTTATATCACCGGCATATTACACTTCGCTCGGTTTCGCCGTGCCGGCAAGTCTGGGAGCCCAACTGGCCCGACCGGAACTTCGTCCTCTGGTATTGGTGGGCGACGGCGCTTTTCAAATGACGGGGATGGAACTCTCCACGATCGCCAGGTTTAACCTCAACCCAATCATTGTTGTTCTCAACAATCAAGGCTACGGGACTGAACGTCCCATGCTGGACGGTAGATTCAACGATGTCCTCTTGTGGAACTACAGCCGGATTCCAGAGGTTCTCGGAGCAGGCAAGGGGTATGATGTCAGGACCGAGTGTCAGTTGGAAGAAGTAATGCGGGAAGTTCAAGAGCATACGGATAGCTTCTGTATCCTCGATGTTCATTTAGAGCCGGATGATATATCATTGTCGTTGCAACGATTGACTGCCGCTTTGAGAAAACGAATTAGGTAACCGAAGGTCCATGACATTACGCGAACGCATCCTTGCCGTCTACCAGGGGCGAAGGCCCGACGTTGTTCCCTTCATGTTGGACCTCTCGCACTGGTTCTATCACCGCAACCGGCGGCCTTGGGATCTGTCGGCGTCGTACAGCGAGCCCGAGTACGAGCTGATCGACTTCCACAAGAAGGCCGGCGTGGGTTTCTACATGCCCAACCTAGCGGCCTTCTACTCGGCTTCCTTTCCGCAAGATGTCGAGGTCACAACGCACAAGCGAGACAGGAACGGTTCGCCGGAGATCGTCTGGCGTTGCCGGACGCCGCGAGGCCGCATCGAGCGTGCCCGAGTCTGGGAGGAGCGGACGTACGCCTGGGGTATCAGCCAGTGGGGTATCCGCGATGAGAACGATCTGCTGGTCTTCAAAGACGCAATGGACCGGCGCGAGTTCGTCCCGCATTGGGATCGGTACGAAAAGTGGCGAGACTATCTGGGTGATACCGGCGTTGTTTACATCTCGCCTGGCTACAGTGCCATGGGTTACCTGCTGAACTACTGGATGGGTATCGAGGCTACCGTCTATGCGACACTCGACTATCCAAGCCTGCTTCATGAGGTAGTGGACGCGGTGAACGAGAATATCCTCGGCCTCGTCGACCTCCTCCGCGAATCACCGGCGGAAGTGGTCATCATGGGCGACAACTTCTCCAGCGACATCCAACCAGCTTCGTTTTTCGACGAGTGGTCCCGCCCCTTCTATGAAGAAGCCATCCGTCGCCTGCACGCCGCTGGCAAGTTCGTGGCCGTTCATATCGACGGACGGCTCAAGGGCGCGATCGAGATGATCCGCGCCACGGGCGCCGACTGCGCGGATGCCGTAACGCCCGCGCCCATGGGCGATATCGATGCGGCCGAGTGCCGGGCGGAAGCGGGAGACGACTTTATCCTCTCCGGCGGAGTCTCACCGGATCTCTGGCTGCCCGATTCCCCGTTGGAGCGGTTTGAAGCCAAGCTCCTCGAGTGGCTCGAGCAGAAGCAACAGACCTTCCGATTCATGGCAAACGCCGGCGATCAAGTCCCCCCGGGCGCGGATGAACGGCGGATTACAATCATGCGCGACCTTGTGGAAGAACACGGGACGTTCTAAACTCAAGGGCGTTGGGCGGCAAGTGAATTTAAGGTTCATCCGGCTGAAGCGTAGTTTTCCGTAAGTTGTTGCTAGCAGCAACTTT
>CAZDHN010000172.1:0-10617 GCA_964505115.1 uncultured Planctomycetaceae bacterium | reverse complement strand
AACTGCAGGTGACCGAATCGCACGAGAACGTCCACAAGGCCGACGGGCAGGCGGGGGCCATTTATGGCCAGACTCCGCCCCTGGTCAACGTTGCACGCAAGCCGGGCGAGTGGCAGGTGTACGACGTGATATTCATCGCCCCACGGTTTGACGAGGACAAGCTGATCGCACCGGCCTACTTCACCGTCTTCTGGAACGGCGTTCTGGTCCAGTATCACACACCCTGCATGGGAACCACTCGCTACAAGACCGTGCCGAAATACGATTGCTTCGATACGGTCGGCCCGATCAAGTTTCAACAACACGGGTCCGGCGTTCGCTTCCGGAACATCTGGGTTCGGCCGCTCGAACTTCCGGCCCCGGAATCCCGCTGAGCGGACATGCCGGCTTGCCGCATCCGTCTCAAACCCGTTGACACACTCCGCCATTGCACCCGCCACGGTTGTTCGCAATAATCGCCCCTGAGATGTGGGAAAGAATACGCATGAACGTTCATCACGTCCACGGGAGGCCAAGCCGTGTCCGAGTCTTATCGCCCGTCGGTTGCCTTGCTTGTCGACACCGCGACGGAGTGGGGGCGGCAGACAATCCGCGGGATTGCGAACTATGCGGATCAGCAAGGCGGATGGACCATTTGGATGGAGCGGCGTTGCCAGCAATCTCCTGGGCGGTTGCCCGCCGGCTGGCGTGGCGACGGGATCATCGCCCGAGTCGCTGACCGCGGCATGAGCCGGTATCTGGCCGAGTCGCCGGTTCCGGTTGTCAATGTCTCGGCCGCGCGCATCCCCGGTGCCCATTTTCCCACCGTCTCGATGAACCTGCGAACCGTGGCGAGGCTGGCAACGGGGCACCTGCTGGACCAGGGTTTTCGGCACTTCGGCTACTACGCGCCCCGTGGGTTCTCGTATGAGAAGTCGTACTACGAGAGCTTTGTCGAGTGTTTGGCCGAGGTCGGTTTGGATTGCTGCCCGTTTTTGGGGTCCCGTCGCACTGGGGCCGCCTCCGCCTGGAAAAGCCGCCAGGAAAAACTCCAGCGATGGCTCCAAGAACTGCCCAAGCCGGTCGCCGTTCTGACGTGGACCAGTGATGTCACGCGCGAGGTCTGCTACGCCTGCCAGGCGATCGGCCTGCTCGTGCCGGAGCAAGTCGCGGTGATGGCGGGAGGCGACGACAGCGTGGTGTGCGAAACCTGCAATCCGCCCCTTTCAGGGGTGGCTCTCAATTCGGCGCGGATCGGCTATGAGGCCGCTACGCTCCTCAATGGCTTGCTTCACGACAAGCCCTGCCCGGACGAACCGATCCTGATCGAACCAACCCGCGTTGTCATCCGTCAGTCGACCGACACGCTGGCGGTCGAGGACGGCGATTTGGCTCGGGCTATCGCCTTTATCCGCACCAACGCGGGGACACGGCTCCAAGTCAACGACGTGCTTCGCGCCGTACCCGTCTCGCGAAGTTGGCTGGAACGCCGCTTCCAGGAATTGCTCGGTCGCAGCCCCGCGGAAGAGATCCGCCGCGTCCGGCTCGAACGGACCAAGCGTCTCTTGGCGGAAACCGACATGCCCGTACCCGAAGTCGCGATCGCCTCCGGGTTCGGCTCGAGCGAGTACCTCGCTTACGCCTTCAAGAAGGCCACTGGCCTAACCCCCCGCGAATTCCGCACCCGGACCCGCGGCTGGTAGTCGACAGTCGCAAGGCTATTGCAGACAAAATATCTAAGGTTATTTACGCAATTTTGTTCTGGTGCGGCCATCTTGACCGGTGTACTATTGAACTTGACGTGGATTTTGCACAAGAGCGCCGACACTTGACCTTCGACCCGACGGTCGAACGGTTCGTCGATGTCCCCGACGCGGACGCCCTGCTCGGCCGGACTTACCGCAAAGGGCACTGGGCCGCTTTGTAAACAATATCGTACAGAGACAGGCAGCGGATCGTTTAGAGAATCGTGTAATTGTCACCACTGGATTTAAGGGAGGTCATTTGCATCATGGGAAAAGTACGATCAGTGATTCAGACTGCGGTTATTGCGGCTGTCGCGGGCATGGTGATGTCCTACGGCGGCGCTGTGACGGCCGAACTCGTCAATGTCGATTTCAATACCGCCCGGGGCACATATTCGGGCGCTGCGGCGATCGGCGCCACCGGCGACTTCTGGAACAACACCGGGAGTGCCACCTCCGGCAGCATGTCGCTGCAGAATGCTGAAGACGCCGTGGCGGGCGTCTCCATGACGTGGGACGCCCCCGTGCTGGTCAACATGGGCTCTACTTTCTGGAATGAGCTGATGAGCGACCAATTGGCTATCAGCAAAAACTCAAGCGAGCAGATCACGGTCACCCTATCGGGCCTTGACGGCATCTACGACCTTCACCTCTACGGCGGCACGCGCACAGGCGGCAGCGGGGTCCCCTACCCCAAGAAGATCGAACTGACCGTTGCCAGCGGATCCACGGAGATCGGGTCCGTAACACTTGACAGCAACTCTTACGAGATGCCCGATTACATACTGGGGCGGAACTATGGCGTCTTCGAGGGCATCAGCGTTGCCATCGGCGATACGCTGTCCATCACGGGCGCTAACCTGTACTCGGACCAAACTGCGGCGTTCAACGGTTTCCAGCTTCTGAGCGTTCCCGAGCCGGCGACCTGGGTGTTCCTGCTCATCGGTGCGATTGGACTACTGGCCCTTCGGCGAGCAGGCAGGAACGCTTAATGGTAACCGTTCACGGCATGAACGTGGTGAAGGACAAATTACGGTTTGCGCCGGGCGACGCTCGGGAAGAGGCCGCGCCTCCGGCGAAAGCGGCCAGAAGACATACGGTGCGTGCAATTCGGCCGTCCGGAACCGTAGTGCGCGGTTTCACGCTGGTTGAGCTCCTGGTGGTCATCACCATCATCGGCATCCTGATCGCGTTGTTGCTGCCGGCCGTGCAAAGCGCCCGGGAGGCGGGCCGGCGAATGCAGTGCGGCAACAACATGAGGCAAATGGGGCTGGCGCTGCACAACTACGCGGCCATCTGGAACGAGCATTTCCCGCCCGGCAACGGCGGCTCCGCGCCGGCCGAGGGCACGGGGTACAAGCATGCCCTGTTCACGCGCATGCTGCCTTACCTGGAGCAGCAGGCCCTGTACGACGAGATGGTTGCCTTGGCGATGGCGGACCCCGCCACGTACACGACCTATGGCGACGAGGCCCACAAGTACACCGTCGTATCGTGCTACGTGTGCCCTTCCTGGCCGCACCCGGCCGTCTATCGCGACAGGCAGAGCTCGGAGATGCCCGGACTGGTCGCAAACGGGGCCATCACGACGTACCAGGGCGCCGCCGGGGCCTTTCCGAGCGAATCTCCCAATACGGGAAGCCTTACGGACGGCGCGATTCCCATGAACGGGATGTTCGGCATGGGATTCGTCCGCCGAATCGCTTCCGTGACGGACGGATTGAGCAACACCCTTGCCATGGCCGAGTTCGTCCACGTCGACCCCGAAACGACGAGCTTCCACTCTCCGCCCGGGAACGTCCGACCCTGGATATTGGGCGCCGGCCTCAACAACATGGGTATGTACACGGCCAAGGTGATCGAGCACCCGATGAACGCGAAACTCGATCGCGTGGAAGACGGCATTCGCTACAATCATCTGCCCATGGGCAGCTCCCATCCTGGTGGAATGAACGCCCTGCTGGGCGACGGCAGCGTCAGATTCCTACCCGAAACGATAAATCTCGATTTGTACAAGCACCTGGCCACCGCCACCCGCGGCGAGATTGTTGAACTGCCGTGATCGAGCTCACCAAATCGTTCACCAGCAATGCCGCGAGAGCCAGCAAGGGCAACACAGAAAGACAGCCCATGTTTTACCACAGTCGCCGTGCTTTTCTGAAACGTGCCGCCGCGAGCGGCCTCACGGCCGCGTTTGCGATCTCGGGCACGAAGGCCTCGGGCCGCGTGTTGGGGGCCAACGATCGGGTTCGCGTGGCCGTGGCCGGCATCAACGGTCGAGGCCAGGCGCACATGCGAGCTTACGGCGAAATGAGCGATGTGGAAGTCGCCTGGCTGGTCGATCCCGATAGTCGCCTGTTTGCCTCTCGCACCGCGGCCGTACGGGAATTGGCCGGCAACACCCCCCAGTGCGTCCAGGACTTCCGCCGCGTGCTCGACGACAAGACGCTCGACGCCGTCTCCATTGTCACGCCCGACCATTGGCACGCGCTGTTGGCCGTCTGGGCTTGCCAGGCGGGCAAGGACGTGCACGTGGAGAAGCCGTGCAGTCACAACATCCTTGAAGGCCGAAGAATCGTTGAGGCGGCCCGCAAATACGATCGAATCGTGCAGCACGGCACACAGCGACGCTCCGATCCGAAATGGATCCAACTCACCACCGATGTCCGCAACGGGAGATTCGGCCGGCTGCTGCACGCCTATGTCTACACCTACCGGCCGCGCAAGAGCATCGGAGTTCGCAATCCGGAACAACCGCCGGCGGCGTTGGACTACAACCTCTGGATCGGTCCGGCGTCTGCCCATCCATACCGCACCAATCTCGTGCATTACGACTGGCATTGGATCTGGGATTTCGGCAGCGGCGAGATCGGGAATCTTGGCACGCACCAGATGGACCTGGCGCGGTGGGCCATGCCCGCCGACGCCGCGCCACGGAGCGTCATCAGTTTGGGCGGCCGCTTCGGCTACCAGGACCAGGGCCAAACACCCAACACCCAGTTGACGGCCTACGACTTTGGCGACATCAAGTTGTTCTGCGAGCAGCGCGGCCTAGTGGACAGAAAGGCGGTCAAGGTGACCGTCGAGTTCTTCACCGACCAGGGCGTGGTCAAGGAAGGGAAGTTCTTCCCCAAAGGCCAGCAACAAGGTGAGCCGATCGAAGGCGCTCCGGTCGGCGGTTTTGCCAACCTGGGACGGCGCCATTTCCGAAACTTCATCGACTGCGTTCGCAGCCGAAAGCGGGAGGAACTCAACGGCGAGATCCTCGAAGGGCATCGGTCAGCGCTGCTGGCTCACTTGGGAAATATCTCATACAGCCTGGGCGAAGAAGTTCCCTTCGACAAGCAGACAAAGGCCTTCGGCCAGGACAAGCTGGCCCGCGAAGCGTTCGACGACATGAGGCGGCACCTGGCGAACGACGCGGGGCTGGAGTTGTCCGGCACCGCTTATCGGCTCGGACGGATGCTGCGCTTCGATGCCCGGAGCGAGAAGTTCGTCGGCGATGCGGACGCCAATCGGATGCTTACCCGACCGTACCGCGAACCGTTCGTCGTGCCGGAACAAGTGTAGAAGGCACAAACAGGCCGAACGGTTGCGGAAAGTGCAGTGAAATAGAGAACCGCTTCAATTGGAGAACACCATGCGATACAGAAGAACCCTGCCCCTCCCAGTCGCGATTGCGGCGGCCATCGTCGTTTCGGCGACCGCGCTGGCCGCCGAGTCTCCGCTGCCCGACGCCAAGCCCGTTCCCGACGTACAAGTGCTGCCTCTGCCCCATGATCAGGCGTCGTTCCAGCACCTCGGGCGAGAACTGACGCGTTATCACTTCGGCGCGGAATTGCGCCGGCCGTTCTGGTATCCGATCATGGGGCCGGCCGGCCGGTCGCTGACGCGAATGAACATGCCCGGTGACCCCGCCCGGTCGATCACGCAAGACGCGCAGCCAAAGGACCCGAACAAACCACAAGATCCGCTCGGCCACAGCCATCAGAACTCGGTGTGGATCTCGCACAAGAACGTAAATGGAATCGACTTCTGGCGCGACGGTGGACCGATCGCGGGCCAGATCGTTCATCAGCAGCGCCGCGAAGGGCTGAAATACCACGACGGCGAGTCGGCCGCTTCGTTGCATTCGCTGAACCACTGGAATGACCCACGGGGGAAGACCTTGATGATCGAACGCCGCCGCGCGTCGGTCACCTCGTGCGGCGATGGTTCGTGGCGACTGATCATCGACTTGCAGTTTGAAGCCCCGCGTGAGGACCGGGGCGAGGTGACGCTCGGGAAGACCGCCTTTGGACCCATCGGCGTGCGGATGGCCAAGACGATTGGCGTCAACGACGGTGGGGGCCGAATTCTCAACAGTTCGGGCCAGCGCAACGAACCCGAGGCGTTCCGCAAGCCGGCCCGTTGGGTCGACTACAGCGGTCCGATCACGCGCGAACGGACCGCCGGCATCACGCTGATGGATCACCCGAAGAACCCCGGACATCCGACGCCGTTTCATCTGCGCGACAACGGTTGGATGGGCGTCTCTCCGACGCTCAACCACTCGATCAGCATCACGCGCGACCGGCCTTTGCGACTTCGCTACGGACTGTGGATTCACCCCGATGTTCCGGATGCCGGAAAGATCGACGAACAATGGCAACGGTTCGCCGGCGAAGAACTGAACGTGCTAGGGAAGCGAAAGTTGCAGAAAAGTAAGTAATATTGGGAACCCAACCATGAGTGAGGATTCGATTTCTCGGCGCGGTTTCATCGGTGGCGCGGTGGCCTCCACCTTGGTAGCCCGGGTAGCGCGATCGGCCGATCCGCAGGGCCTGCCGACGCGAGTCCTGGGGCGCACGGGCGAACGCGTGCCGATCCTGGCTTTGGGTTGTGGCAGTCGCTTGTCGATGTACGGGACGCAAGACAAGGGTGTTGAACTCATCGACCTGGCGATCAAATCGGGGATCACGTATATTGACACGGCGCATGACTACGGCGGGGGCAAGAGCGAGCGCTGGGTCGGCGCTGCGATCCAAGGTCGCCGAAAAGGACTCTTCCTGGCGACGAAAACACATGCGCGCACGTACGATGACGTTATGCGGGACGTCGAAGGGAGTCTGCGGCGGTTAGGCGTTGATCAGATTGATTTATACCACTTGCACAGCCTCCAGGGCCGCGAGGATCTCGATGCCGCGGAAAGAGGTAACGCCATGAAAGCGCTGTACAAGGCGCGCGAACAAGGTCTGACACGCTACATCGGCATTACCTCGCATTACGACTCCAAAACGTTGGCTGAAGCGCTGCGGCGTTATGACGTGGACTGTACGCAGATGGCATTGAACGCGGCACTGCAGGGCTTTAAGACTGGCTCGAATGGAGTGGTCTTCAATCCGGTCTCTTCGACGAGCTTCGAACATCTGGCGTTGCCGGTTGCAAAACGGAAGAAATTGGGTGTGATCGCAATGAAGGTGTTCGCCCAAGACGCTATCATCGGCCCCGACTCTCCGCCGGCAAAGCTGCTCCGTTACGGGCTTTCGCTGCCAGTCTCAACGGCGGTGGTCGGTGTGCCCAAGCACAAGTACTTACGTGAAAACCTTGCCTGGGCACGGAGCTTCAAACCGATGCCGCCTGAAGAAATGAAAGAGTTCTCCGAGAAACTGTCGGCCAAGTATAGAGTGGCACTGGGTCGAAAATTCGCGAAGCACGTGGACGTGTGACAACGGGCTCGAAGTTGAATCCGATTTGACATCCCGCACGTCGCCGTCGCAATACTGGATAGGAGCACCGCATGGACACCTTTGATCGACGTCATCTTCTAACAACCGCCGTTGGCGCGGGCGCGGCCGTCGCGGCTGGGCCGTGGCTGGAACCGAACGCAACCGCGGCCGATTACTCCAAGCAGAGGATCAAGATTGGCCAGATCGGCATTGGGCATAATCATGCCTCGGCAAAAATGCGCGCCTTTCGGAAACTGGGCGACCAGTACGAAGTTGTTGGCATCGTCGAGTCGGACCCCCAATGGCGCGAGAAGCGAGGGAAAGACCCGGCCTATCGGGGCCTAACCTGGATGACCGAAGAACAATTGCTGGGCAGCAAGGGGCTCAAGGCCGTGGCCGTGGAGGTCGATCCCGGCGATGACCGCCTGATGTCCATCGCCGGGCGGTGCATCGACGCCGGCATGCACATCCACTTGGACAAGCCGGGCGGGGAATCGTTCAGCGCGTTCAAGAAGGTGCTGGACGAGGCCGGGCGGCGGAAGTTGACCGTGCAATTGGGCTACATGTATCGCAATAACCCGGCCATCCAATTCTGCCAGCGCGCGGTTCGCGAGGGTTGGCTCGGACAGGTCTTCGAGGTTCACTGCGTCATGAGCAGAATGCAGCCGCTCGTTTACCGAAAGTGGTTGTCGCAATTTCACGGCGGAACGATGTTTATCTTCGGCTGTCACCTGATCGACCTCGTGGTAACCATGTTGGGAAAACCCGATCGCATCGTTCCCTTCCAGCGGCAAACGCGGTCGGACGTGAAACTGTACGACAACGGACTGGCCGTGTTCGAATACCCGCGGACCACGGCCACGATTCGTACGGCATCGCTCGAAGTGGAGGGGTATCAGCGGCGCCAACTCGTCGTGTGTGGAGACGAAGGAACGATTGATATTCATCCGCTCGAACCGCCCAAGCTGCGATTGGCGCTGGCCAAGCCCCGCGATTCGTTCAAACGCGGCTATCAGGATGTCCCGCTGCCGAAAATGCCGGGGCGATACGACGAGCAACTGATCGAATTGGCCCGGATTATCCGGGGTGAAATCGAGAATCCCTACCCACTGTCGCACGAACTGACGGTTCAGGAAAGCCTGCTCTTGGCCAGCGGATACTCGTTGGAATAGTATCCACTTGTCTGTTACTCACATTTCCGGAACGATCTTATGAAGAAGGGTTTCATGGCCAGGACCAGCCACTCGGGAGCGATTGCGTCTGCGCTGACCGTGCTAATTCTGCTGTTGTGTTCGCGGGTCGTGCTGTTTGGTCAGACGCAGGAGCATTGGCCTCGGTTTCGCGGGCCGGGAGCCCGGGGGGTTGCCAGCGGCTGCAAGCTGCCCGACCGCTGGTCGGCCACCGAGAACGTCGCCTGGAAGACCGATCTGCCGGGACGCGCCTGGTCGTCGCCGATCGTGTGGGGAAATCGGGTCTTCCTGACGACGGCGATCAACCTCGGAGAACTGGAGTCGCCGAAGAAGGGCCTGTACTTCGGTGGCAACCGTCCGGAGCCACGCAAAGTGGAGGAAGAGTGCCGAGTAATCTGTCTCGACCTCTTCTCGGGCAAAATCCTCTGGGAGCGAACCGTCCATCGTGGCGTGCCAACCAGCCCAATTCACCTGAAGAACAGCTTTGCCTCGGAGACACCCGTCACCGACGGCGAGCGGGTGTACGCCTACTTCGGCAACCAGGGCTTGTACTGCGTTGATCTTGAAGGGCATCCCGTCTGGTCGAGGCCGTTTGAACCACGTGCCATGCGCAATGGCTGGGGTACTGCCGCGTCGCCGATGCTCCACGGGGACCGCTTGTACGTGGTCAACGACAACGACGAGCAATCGTATTTGCTGTGCCTGAACAAACATACTGGCAAGGAGGCGTGGCGCGTCGTTCGCGACGAAGGCAGCAACTGGTCGACACCTTTCCTTTGGCAGAACGATCATCGCACGGAAATCGTCACCCCGGGAACAGGAAAGGTTCGCTCCTACGACCTGGAGGGAAACCTGCTCTGGTGGTTCACCGGGATGTCGAGCATCACCATTGCCACGCCCTACGCGGACGGAGGCCTTCTATACGTCAGCTCGGGTTACGTCCGCGATCTCCAGCGGCCCCTCTACGCGATTCGGGCAGGTGCATCGGGTGAGATCTCCCTGAAACCCGACCAGACCGGCAACGAGTGGATCTCCTGGTGCAATCCTAAGGCAGCCCCCTACAACCCCACGACGCTGGTTTACGACGGGCGGCTGTACGCGCTTTACGACCGCAGCCTCATAAGCTGCTTCCGGTCCCTCACGGGCGAGCCCGTGTATGAACGCAAACGGCTGCGGCAGGGACGCCATTTCACTGCGTCACCCTGGGCCCATGACGGCAAGATCTTCTGCCTGAACGAGGATGGCATAACCTTCGTCTTGCGCGCGGGCGACGAGTTCGAACTATTACGCACGAACAAGCTGGCAGACGACGACATGTGCATGGCGACGCCGGCGATCGTAGGAGACCGGTTGATCCTCCGCACGTCCGCGAGAGTTTACTGTATCCGCCAGCCGGTGCCGTCTCCCGCACGTTGACCCAATCCGCTCAAGGAGTTTCCCAAGGTGGGTCAGGGCGTCAACTCTTGACACTTGACTTTACGAGAGCAAGGAATTCCCTGACGCTACGGGCAGAGAGTCTCGCGCGTGGACCCGTACGCCGCAAGACGGACAAATTGGTGGCCTCGCGAAGAATCATCAGTCGCAAGTCGCCGCGATAGATCACGAAGCCCCGTGCAGTATGTGTATCGCCACCCGTACGACCGGCTGCGAGATTCAAGAACGATACGCCTACGATGCGTATGGCTGGCCCGAGATCCTAACGGCCGCCTTCGCCGCTCGTGCCGCCTCCGATGTCGACTGGCAAGACCTTTACACCGGGCGATACTTGGATGGCGAAACGGGTGTCATGTATTACCGAAATCGGTATTCCAGCACAGAGTCGGGGGCCTTCATCAGTCGCGATCCGATTGACTGGCTGTTGAAGGATGGCTACAAATTAGATAAGAACAAAACTTGTATCACGATTAAACTCACGGAGTACTTAGATTGGCAAAAAACACGTTCATCCGGTTGAAGCGTAGCTGGGCCACGGGATCGCCAACATTAGGGTGCGTT
>CAZDHN010000171.1:0-10629 GCA_964505115.1 uncultured Planctomycetaceae bacterium | reverse complement strand
TGCTCATAGCTCACTGCTCATAGCTCACTGCTCATAGCTCACTGCTCATAGCTCACTGCTCATAGCTCAAATGTCTCTCACGCCACCGATGCCGTGGTCACTGGTACTGACACCGTGACTGACGTGACGGTCGGCCTGACTTCGTGGACTGGCGGAGATCGGTCAAGCGAAGTGGACGGTACAGGCAGTACGCCGTGGCAGGTCCGTAACGTCCGGACCGCCATAGCTGAATTCGCAAGAATGCGCACCGTGGTAGCTGAACTCGCAAGAGTGCAGACCGTGGTAGCTGAACTCGCAAGAGTTCAGACCGTGGTAGCTGAACTCGCAAGAGTTCAGACCGTGGTAGCTGAGGCCATCTGAATTCTTGCGAATCCAGCTACGAGCCCGGCCACATGAGTCCTTGGTGCTGTCAAAAGGCCGGGCGCGCCCATTATTGGCGTGGATGGGGAAGGTACGCCTGGGTGCTGCGATTTCGTGCGGCAATTTCTGTCTGCAACTTGTTGGCGATTAACGAGTTAGGTCGCAAAATCACCTAGCTTCACATTCAATTATCGAAAAACGACTGTGCAACAATTCGTAAGTCCCGTGACGCCAACTACATACAACGAGAAATCCGGACCGAATCCAAACCCCTTTCAGCCCCACGCCAACCGAGCGCGAACCGGCCTAACTGGCTACATGGAAAGAGCTTGCGAGCATCAAGTTTAAGACGAACATTCAGCCGGCGGATGAAAGATGCGTCGAAAAAATGAAACCAGCCACGGCTTTGTTGCTAAGATTGCCGTTTAGAGTTACGCTGCCGTCTTGTCGGCCGAGAACTGCTGAGGGAAGAACGGGATGAATGAAACCTCTGGCGATATGAGTTGCATCGTGGTTGGCGCGTCGGGGCATCTGGCGCTGAGGAAGGTCTTTCCGGCGCTGTTCGCGCTCTACTGCCAGGGATATTTGCCAAAGGGCTTCAACCTGTTCGGGTTCGCGCGATCGAAGCTCAACGAGGCCGAGTTTCGCGACCGGATAGCGGAATACCTGACCTGTCGGTATGCGCCTGATGAATCGTGCGCGCGGAAAATGGAGGAGTTTCTCGCCCGCTGTCACTATGTAAGGGGCGAATATGCGTCGAGCGATTCTTTTCTCGATCTGTTCATCAAGATGCGCGAGGTTGAAGGCGGCCGGCCGACTAACCGGTTCTATTATCTGGCGATCCCGCCATCGATCTTTCTCGACGTTGCCCAGTCCATCGGCGACGCCGGGCTGGTCAGTTGCGGCACGAACGAGCCCTGGTCGCGAGTGGTTATCGAAAAGCCTTTCGGCCGGGATCGCCAGTCGTCGGACGTGCTGACCGAGGCGATGTCGAAGGTCTTCGTCGAGCGGCAGATCTTCCGGATCGATCATTACCTGGGCAAGGAAGTGATCCAGAACCTGCTGGTTCTGCGATTCGCCAACGCAGTGTTCCAGCCGTTGTGGAACCGCGATTTCATCCGCAACGTACGGATACTGTGGAAGGAGGACCTTGGGCTGGAAGGACGCGGCGGATACTTCGATCAATATGGCATCATCCGCGACGTGATGCAGAATCACTTGCTGCAGATTCTTGCCCTGATCGCCATGGAGCCGCCCGCCCGGCTCGAGGCGAAAAACATCGCCAAGGGGAAGGTGAACGTGCTGCGTGGCGTTCCGCCGGTGAGTCTCGACAATCTCGTTATCGGACAGTACACCGAGTCCGTCGCCGGTGGGCGGCAACAGCCGGCCTATCTGGAAGACGAAACGATCGCCGACAGCTCGATCACGCCAACCTATGCGGCTGCCCGACTCTCGATCGACAATCCGCGCTGGCAAGGCGTGCCCTTCCTGATCGAGGCGGGCAAGGGCCTGGACGCGCGGATGACGGAGATCCGCATCCAGTTCCGCGAGGTGCCGGGCAATATGTTCTGTCAGCCGGAGCATTGCCCGGAGGCCAACGAACTGGTCGTTCGCGTGCAGCCCGACGAGGCGATTCATCTGTCGATTACGGGCAAGGTGCCGGGCATGGGGATGACGCTTCAATCGACCAGTCTCGACATGCTTTACCGGTCGGCCTTTTCCCAGCAGATACCCGACGCCTACGAAAGCCTGCTACTGGACGCAATACGGGGCGACAAGAGCCTGTTCATCCGTAGCGACGAGTTGCAGGCGGCCTGGGACGTGTTCACGCCCGTTTTGCATGAAATCGAAGCTCGCAAGCTGGTGCCCGAGCCGTACCCGTTCGGAAGCACCGGCCCCGCGGCGGCGGAGAGCCTGTTGTCATAATCGTTAAGCCGTGACTTGATCGCCAGAGTCACCCCGGGGGGGCTTGCCGAAAAGGCGTTGATACGCCATCTTCTAGTGGCAGGTAGCCGTCCCAGTTCACCGGAGCGAGCGTTACGAATGCGATCTCAAGATTCCGGCGTCGACGAAACAAGTGACGATGCGTTGCGGCTGAACGAGGCTGAACAGGCGGTTCAGGCCAGCGAGGCGACGCTGACCGCCGTCTTCCAAAACGCCCCGGTGGCCATGCTCCTTTTGGACCGGGACCGGCGCGTGCAAAGGATGAACCGGGCAGCCGAGGAAGTTCTGAACGGTTCGGCCGGCGACACCGAAGGGTTTGCCTTCGGCGATGCGATTCGCTGCGTTAACGCTCTGGACGATCCCGAGGGCTGCGGTCACGGGTCTTCTTGCGGCCAATGCCCCATCCGCCAGACTGTTACCGACACCTTCGAGACCGGAGAAGACCATCGCGGTGCCGAAGTCACCATGACCCTGCAACGGGACGGGAAGCCCGTTGACACGTACCTCTCGGTTTCCGCGGGACCGATCGAGTTGCCCCGGGAGCGCCAAGTACTGGTGTGCGTCGAGAACATCACCGATCGCAAACGGGCGGAGTTGGCTCTGCAAGAGGCCTTTTCGGAAATCGAGCAGTTAAAGGACCGGCTCCAGCGAGAAAACGTCTGCCTGCGAGAGGAGATTCAACTCCGCTACGAACACGAGGAAATCGTCGGCGACAGCGACTCCATCAAGGCAGTCATGGCACAGGTGGAACAGGTCGCCGACACGCAGGCCGCCGTCCTTCTGCTGGGCGAGACGGGCACCGGCAAGGAACTCTTCGCCCGGGAAATTCACAAGTTGAGTCCGCGAAAGAAGGCCGCCATGGTGGCGGTCAACTGCGCGGCCCTGCCGGCAACCCTCATCGAGAGCGAATTGTTCGGACGCGAGGCGGGCGCCTACACGGGCGCGCTATCAAAACAGTTGGGACGTTTCGAGATGGCCGACGGCTCCACGCTCTTCCTGGACGAAATCGGCGAGCTGTCGACGGAACTACAGAGCAAGCTGCTGAGAATCCTCGAAGACGGCCAATTCGAGCGGTTGGGTAGCTCCCAGACTATCTCGGTCGACGTGCGGATCATCGCGGCAACCAACCGCAATCTGCTAAAGGCGATCGAGGAAGGCCGCTTCCGCGAGGACCTCTACCACCGGCTGAACGTCTTCCCCATCGCCATTCCGCCGCTCCGCGAGCGTGCCGAGGACGTGCCGCTCTTGGTCTGGGCGTTCGTAAAGGAACTCGGCGCGAAGATGGGCAAGGCGGTCGACACCATCCCGCGAAGAACCATGGAGAACATGCAGCGCTACCCCTGGCCGGGCAACGTCAGGGAACTGAGGAACGTCGTCGAGCGGGCGATGATCCTCAGCAAGGGCACCACACTGCAAGCGGAAGTGCCCTCGATCTCCGGATCCTCATCGGCACCGGCCAGCACGATGGCGGAAGTGGAAAAACGGCACATTCTCGACGTGCTTAACAAGACCGGCTGGCGTATCCGAGGCAGCAACGGAGCGGCCGAGATACTGGGAATGAAGCCAACCACGCTCGAGTCGAGAATGGCAAAGCTCGGGCTGCAGCGAGGGTAGACAGCCTCCGATATTTCGTAGAGACTCCGTTATACCGGAGAATTCAGGCGACCCTCTCCTGGCAACGCTGTTGTGCGGCTCTTCTCGTAAACTCTGTATCAGTAACCGTTTACGGCATTTCCTTAGCCGCACCTTCGGCATTGGCACATCGATTGCATTTCTCCCAAAGCGTAAGGCCTTAAGAGAGGGTAATCGGATGATTCACGTAAGCCTGAAAGTACAGCTTCCCGCCGAGCGACGCGAGGAAGCACTGCGGATTGTCAACTCGATTATGGGACCGACCAGTGCCTCGCCCGGTTGTGTCAACTGCGGTTTCTACACGGACGCCCAGGACGAGAATATCCTCTGCTACGTGGAGGATTGGCGGAGCGAAGAGGAACTGCAACGCCACATCCGCTCGGACGACTACCGGAAGTTCCTGGCGCTTATCGACCTATCGGGCGAACCGCCGGAGTTGGAGTTCCAAATGGTGTCGGAGACGTTTGGGATTGAATATTTGAGCCGAGTGCGAAATTTAGCGGGATAAGTGAGAACCGTGGCGTTCAGTACGCACCGCCACGAGATAATACCGCCACGAGACAATGAAGAAAGGAAGAACCACGATGTTGAACTTGAAGATTCAAGACGCTGGTGGACAGGCTCAAGCTTGTCGGCGACCACCCCGTGGCGCTGTACATGCTCGACGGCCAACTCAGCCTGAGAACGCTTCCAGCACCAACCACAACCACCGAATAATTGCCTGACACAATATCTTCCAAAACAGATCACTTATGGAGAAAGGAACCTTACTATGTCGACTTTAGTTACCAAGGAAGCGCCCGATTTCACCGCTCAGGCGGTATTGCCCGACAATTCGTTTGCCGAGTTGACGCTATCGTCACATCGGGGCAAGTACGTTGTGTTATTTTTCTATCCCTTGGATTTCACCTTCGTCTGCCCGTCGGAGATTATCGCCTTCGACAAGGCGCTTGAGAAGTTCGAGCAGAAGAACACGCAGGTGATCGGCGTATCCGTCGACTCACACTTTACGCACCTTGCCTGGAAGAACACGCCGCGCGATCAGGGCGGCATCGGCCAGGTCAAGTATCCGCTGGTCGCCGACCTGAGCAAGCAGATTGCAAACGACTACGGCGTGCTCTTGGGCGAGGAAGTGGCCCTTCGCGGGCTATTCCTGATCGACAAGGAGGGCATCGTCCGTCACGCCCTGGTCAACGACCTTCCCTTGGGTCGCAACGTTGACGAGGTTCTGCGGCTGGTCGACGCCCTGCAGTTCACCGAGCAACATGGCGAGGTCTGCCCAGCCAATTGGCGCGAAGGCGAAGACGCCATGAAGCCCACGGCCGAAGGCGTTGCCGAGTACCTGGCGGAACATAAATAGGGCGGCAGTGCCGCCAACCAAAAGAAGAGGGATTAGGGGCCAGGGGCCAGGGACCAGTATATCGAGAGCACCTTGAGACCGAAATCCTGACCCCTGGTCCCTAACCCCTTTTCAAGTAACGCATTACGGCCAATCGATCCGAGAACTTTGTCAAAAACTTAACGATCTTTGAGGTTAGTAGTCTAGAGGCGAGAACCGTGACGGTCCGCCGCGCTATGGCGGGGTCGGCGGACCGTACGAACAAGTTAATCGAGAACAATCAGTCAAGGAGGCCGGCTAATGGCGAGCAGCAGCTTACAGGTTTACAAGTGTGGCATTTGCGGAGCCGAGGTGGAAGTGATTCGCGGCGGGGGCGGCACGCTAACGTGCTGCAGAAAACCGATGACGCTACAGGTCGAGAACACGACCGACGCCGCACAAGAGAAGCATGTGCCGGTGATCGAAGAGATTGACGGGGGCGTCAAGGTTTCGGTCGGCTCGGTTGCCCATCCGATGGACGAAGACCATCTGATTAAGTGGATCGAGGTCGTCGCCGACGGAAGGACATACCGCCAGTCGCTCAAGCCGGGCGACGCGCCCGAGGCGGTCTTCTCGGTCGAAGCCGATGAGCTTACTGCCCGAGCCTACTGCAACTTGCACGGCTTGTGGAAGAACAATTATTGACCCTTGCATAGCCAATGACCGAGGGCGAAGCCCGCTTCCCCGGCGGAACCCGCTTGATCCGCGCATTGACTATGCAAAGATCAACAACCCGGAAACGGCCACGCCAGTGGCCACCAAACCAACATCACACCCAACGAAAGGCGAGAACAATGAGCGTATGGAAATCCTTCGACGAGATTCTGGACTTCGCGATCAAGAACGAGGAGGAGGCCGCACAATTCTACACGGATCTTGCCGCCAAGGCGGAGTTGGCCCCGATGCGAGGCGTCTTTGAAGACTTCGCCCGAGAGGAGCGAGGACACAAGGCGAAGCTATTGGGAGTGAAGAAGTCGGGCAACGCACAGCCGGCGACGGGCAGTGTCCTCGATCTGAAGATCGGCGACTATCTGGTCGAGAGCAAGCCGAGTGCCGACATGGATTATCAACAGGCGCTGATCCTGGCAATGAAGCAGGAGAAAGCCGCTTTCAAGCTCTACAGCGATCTCGCCGCGGCGACTGACGACTCGGACCTGCGCAATCTACTGCTTTCCTTGGCGCAGGAAGAGGCGAAACACAAGCTTCGTTTTGAAGTCGAGTACGACGATTACATCTTAACTGAAAACTGATCGCGTTACGGGGCAGCGCGACAGTAGGCGCGGGGGGAGGGAGTGGCGTCGCCGCCTTAGGGCGGCGCGCCATTTAATACAAATGCGAATATCAACAACCAAAACCGAAACCCGCTTTACCGGCTTGCCGATCAGTTCGGGAGTTGTTCTTGGCCGGGTGTGCCTGTTCAACGAGAACCGGCACGGCAACCTGACCATGTACAAGGTTGCCGGCGATGGAATTACGCGCGAGAAGAACCGCTTGCGGCAGGCAATCAGCGTGGCAACCGACCAACTGGCCGTGCTCGTCGAGAAAGTTGCCGAGCGTATCGGCCCGGCGGAAGCCCAGATATTCGAAGCCCAGAAGATGATCACCGGCGACGCGGTTCTGGTCGATGAGGTGTTGGAGAATATCGAAACGCTCAATATCAACGCGGAATCGGCCGTGACGCGGGTACTCGACGTATACGAAACCCGTCTTTCGGAAGTTGATAACGAGTACATCAAGGAACGCGCGAGTGACGTTGGCGAGATTCGCCGTCGGGTGCTCGACGTGCTCGGCAACATGAACCCCTCGCTGCAGTGCGGCGGCGAAGAGCACTGCCAGCGGGGGCGCAACCGCATCGTCGCCACCGAGGAACTTACCGCGAGCCTGACGGTTGAATTGGATACCGAGCAGACCGTGGGGTTCGTTACCGAACGCGGCGGCCCCACCTCGCACGCCGCCATTCTCGCCCGGGCGCTGGGCATCCCGGCCGTCAGCGGCATCAAAGGCATTCACAACCTGCTGAGTTGCGGAACCGAGCTGTTGCTAAACGGCGATACGGGCGAGGTCGTTATTTGGCCCAGCGAGGAGACAATCGCCCGGGCACGGTTGGAGCAGAGTACCGTCGTTCCCGACCGGGCGGTCGTCGCCCCGGTATCCGGGCTGACCGTATTGGCGAACATCAGCCGCGCGTCCGACGTGGCCGAGGCCGTCGCCCAGCAGGCCGAGGGCATCGGTCTGTACCGCACGGAATTCGACTTCCTCCTGGAAGGGCGAATGCTCGGTGAAGATGAGCAGTACGAGCGCTACGCTTCAGTGGTTCGGGCAATGGACGGTCGAAGCGTCTGTTTTCGGCTGCTGGACATCGGGGGCGACAAAGCGGCTCCCTTGTTCAATCTGCCGCGGGAGGACAATCCGTATCTGGGCCTGCGTGGAAGCCGGCTGCTGTTGGATCGTACGGAACTACTGCAAACTCAAGCCAGGGCGCTGGCCAGGGCTTCGGCGCACGGACCGGTCGACGTGCTCTATCCGATGATCGTGGAACTCGAACAGTTCCTCGCGCTCAAGCGGATATTCCTCGAAGCGGCCGGCGAACTGGCGGTCGGACAATTGCGGCACGGGGTAATGTTCGAGGTGCCTTCCGCCTGCCTGGAAGCCCGCCAACTGCTCGAAGCGGCCGATTTCGGCAGCATCGGCACCAACGACCTGATTCAGTATCTGTTTGCGGTTGATCGAAACAACGAACTGGTGGCCTACGACTACACGCCGGATAGGCCGGTTTTCTGGTCCGTGTTGGGTCAGATTGCCGCGGCCGCCTGCGAAACCGGCCGACCGGTCTCGGTCTGTGGCGAAATGGCCGCCAATCCCGAATTCCTACCCAGGCTGATGAAGCTTGGACTAACAAGACTCAGCGTTAGTCCGCGGCACATCCCGCAGTTGCGGGCGGCGGCGAAACGAGGCAAGGCGCCATGAGAAGAACGCTATCGTTCTTTCTACTGACGGTGCTAATCGCGCTGAGTGCATTTTTGGTGATGCGGGAAGAAGACAATACGGGGAAAGGTGGTACGAACATGACAACTCAATCGAGTGATTCGCAAGATACGAAGGAGAGGTTGTCCGCCGCAAGCCACGCTAACCGGCTGGCGGGCGAGACCAGCCCGTATCTCTTGCAGCACGCCCACAACCCGGTCGGCTGGCACCCCTGGGGCCAGGAAGCATTCGATCTGGCAAGAAAAGAGAACAAACCGATCTTTCTTTCCATCGGGTATTCCGCCTGCCACTGGTGTCACGTGATGGAGCGGGAGTCGTTCGAAGATCCCGAGACGGCCGAAATACTCAACCGGTATTTCATTGCCATCAAGGTCGATCGCGAGGAACGGCCGGAAGTGGACGAGATCTACATGACGGCCGTGCAGGTGATGACCGGCCGGGGTGGTTGGCCGCTAAGCGTGTTCCTCACGCCCGACTTGAAGCCCTTTTACGGCGGCACCTACTTCCCGCTCCAGGACCAGCCCGGGATGCCTTCCTTCAAGAAGGTTCTCAATCGCGTGGCCGAACTGTGGCGCGACAAGCCCGACGATCTGGCAACAGGCGCCGACCAGATGGCCCAGGCGCTGCAAGCCGGCACTGCGCTGGAGCCGTCTCGCTCCGGCATGCCCGACGGCTCGGTTCTAGCGCGTGCCGCGGCCGAGCTTCGGCAGGAGTTCGACGCCGAGTGGGGCGGGTTCGGCGGCGCGCCGAAATTCCCTCCCAGCGCCGCTATCGCCCTCCTGCTTCGTCAACACTTGCACACGGGCGACAGTGAACTCATGGAGGTGGCCACCGTAACGCTCGACCGCATGGCCGGCGGCGGCATGTACGATCAGCTTGGCGGCGGGTTCCATCGCTACTCGGTCGATGCCCAATGGCTGGTTCCCCACTTCGAGAAGATGCTCTACGACAACGCACTGCTGAGCAGGGTCTATCTTGAAGCCTGGCAGGCAACCGGTAATGAGCTTTACCGCCAGGTGGCCGTCGGCACTCTCGATTACGTGCTCCGCGACATGACCGACAAGCGCGGCGGGTTCCATTCGGCCGAAGATGCCGACAGCGAAGGCGAAGAGGGCAAGTTCTACGTCTGGCGGGCAGAGGAAATCAAGAGCGTCCTCGGCGAGGAAGACGGCACGTTGTTCTGCCAGTACTACGGCGTATCGGACGAAGGAAACTTCGAAGGACAAAACATCCTCCACGTGCCGCGCGAGCTGCCGGAAGTGCTTGGCCGCCAGAATTCCGCCGACGAGCAACTGGCGACTCGCCTGGAGCCGTTGCGTCACAACCTACTGGCCGAGCGAAACAATCGCGTGCGGCCGGCCAAGGACGACAAGGTCCTGGCAGCCTGGAACGGGATGATGATTTCCGCCCTGGCGCGGGGATATCAGGTACTCGGCGATGATCGCTATCTGAAGGCGGCCGAACGTGCGGCCGACTTCGTGCTCGGTGAAATGGTCCGTGACGGCGTACTGTTGCGCACGTATCGCGGCGTCGGCGGACCCGAAGGCCGCGGCCCCGACGGACGAGGCCTAGCCAAACTGCCCGGCTATCTGGACGACTACGCCGAGGTGGCCGCCGGGATGGTCGACCTTTACGAGGCAAGCTTCGACCGGCGATGGCTCCAGGCGGCCGACTCGCTGGCCAGCCGAATGGTGGCCGAGTTCTGGGATAAACAAGACGGCGGGTTCTTCTACACATCGGCCGACCACAAAAACCTACTAATGCGGACCAAGCCGTTCTACGATGGGGCCGTGCCGTCGGGTAACGCCACGGCAACGCTGGTACTGCCGCGGCTATCGAGGTTGCTGGATAACCCCGACTATTGGAGTATGGCGGAAAGGACCCTGCAATCCATGGGCGACTCGATCCGTAGCCAGCCGCAAGCACACATGAACTTGCTCCGTGCCCTGGACTTCTGCCTCAATCCGGTCGCCGAGATCGCCGTTGCGGGAAATCCCGATGACGACGACACCTCGGCCATGCTACGAACCATCCACGGCAGCTTCCTGCCCAACAAAATCTTGGCCCTGGCCGAGCCGGGTGCCGCCGACGCCGAAACCGGCGAGCGTCTGATTCCACTTCTGAAGGGCAAGACGATGGTGGCGGGAAAGGCGACCGTTTACGTCTGCGAAAACTTCACCTGCAAACAGCCGGTCAACGACCCCGCCGGCCTGAAGACGACGTTAAGGACCGTTCGGCAGTAGAACCACACTGGGGACTGGTCCATTTTTCGGCCGGTTGATTTTCCATTTTGCTGGAACTGCAAGCCGAAAACATGGACCTGTACCCTT
>CAZDHN010000170.1:0-10638 GCA_964505115.1 uncultured Planctomycetaceae bacterium | reverse complement strand
TGGCTGGCGGGGGGCCGGAGAACGTGCTGCTGGTGGTCAATCCGCGTAGCGAGGCGTCGGTGAAGATCGCCGATCATTACGCGGCACTGCGTAAAATCCCGGCCGCTGGCGTGCTACGCCTGCCGTGGGACCCCAAGGATCAAACGACCGACGTCAAGACCTTTCGCCAAAAGATACTCGGACCCATACTCGAGGCGATTCGCACAAGAGGGCTTGCCCCGCAACTCGACTATGTCGTCTACTCCAGCGACTTCCCTTGGGCGATCAACCTGCGAGCGGATTTCCCGCGGGATCCGCCTTCCAAACCCAAGCCTTCACCCCCCAAGGCTTCCAAGGAAACAGAAACCAAGCCGCCGCAAGTCACCAAGCGGAAGTGGCCCGTCCATCTTTCGCCGACCGGTTCGCTCAACGGGCTGACCTATCTGTGGCGATTGGTGGCCAGTGGAACGCCGGCCTACATGGGCTTGAGGAACAATCAATACATGCGTCGGGCGATACCCGAGCAGAAGGACACGCCCACGCTGGCCTTCAAGAGCACTACCAGGTTTGGGCCTCACGGCGAAGTGGTCACTTCCGGCGGGCAGCGATACCTGCTTTCCAGCGTGCTGGGCGTGACGGCCGGCCGCGGCAACACGGTCGAGGAAGTGCTCGACTATCTCAGCCGAAGCGCGGCCGCCGACGGAACACATCCGCCGGGCACAATCTACTTCCTCAAGAACGGCAACGTCCGCTCGCGGGTTCGCGATCGGGCCTTTCCGACCGTGGTTAGCCGGCTCGAAGAGTTGGGCGTCTCGGCCCAAATCATCCAGGGCGTCGTCCCCAAAGACAAGCCCGACGTGCAGGGTGCCATGCTCGGCACGGCCAAGTTCGACTGGAAAGCTTCCGGCAGCACGATCCTGCCCGGCGCTATCTGCGAGCACCTGACCAGCTATGGCGGCGTAATGCGCAAGGACGCCAGCCAGACGCCCCTCTCGGAATTTCTCCGCTACGGAGCGGCCGGCTCGTGCGGCACGGTGGTTGAACCGTACGCCATCCAGGAGAAGTTTCCCATGGCCACGATCCACGTTCATTACGCACGTGGATGTTCGCTGGCCGAGGCGTTTTATCAGTCGGTTTACGGGCCGTACCAATTGCTGATAGTGGGCGATCCGCTCTGCCGCCCTTGGGCCAACGTGCCGAAAGTCGCGGTCGAGGGAGTCGAGCCCGACGCGACCGTCAGCGGCCGCCTGACACTCAGCCCGTCGGCCACCGTGACTGGCAAGGCGGGCATCGGCCACTTCGAGCTGTTCGTCGACGGAAAGCGCGTCGCCCGATGCGATCCCAAGAAGCATTTTGAGTTGGACACGACTCGCCTGGCCGACGGACCGCACGAGTTACGAATCGTGGCCATCGAAGCCGGCCCAATCAGCTCGCAAGGCCGGTTGATCGTGCCGGTTAAGGTGTTGAACCGGAAAGGCGAGTAGCGTCTTGTAGGGCCGTGTTCTCGGTTTATTTAGCGGCCGGGCTTGCCCGGCGTGGACGTGTGGTGATGGTTCCAACTCGCCGGGCAAGCCCGGCCGCTAACTTGCGAACTGATCGTCCGACTCCTATTTCAACAGCGGCTCCAACTGCTTGGCAACCAGCTTGGCGGCCTGGAGGCTGCCTTCGAGCGAAAAGTGGATGTGGTCGGCGAAGAGTTCCGGTCGGCCGGAAAGCGGGCCGGTCATGTCGATTACCTTGCAGCCTTTCTCAGCCGCCACTTCGTCGATTATCCGATCACAGGCGGCGAACGCCCGGATGAGTTCGTCGTGATCCAACCCGGTGTAGTTGTAGGGGACCCGCTGGCGTTCTTTTTCCGACAAGTCGGGCACGGGCAGCCGGGCCTGCTTACAGAAGACGACCTTGGCGCCGATATTGCGACCCACATCGCAGAAGGTTTGCAGGTTCAGCCGATACTGGTCAAGCGAGACCTTGGTCGTCTTCAGGACCGGCTCCCTGATTCGCTCGCCTTCGTCGCCGACACCCATCAGCGCGGTAATCAGGTTGCCGTATATCTTGCGGTAGAAGGCCGAGAGGCAAAGCAGGCGGTCGACGCCCACCGGATGCAGTCGCCGGTCGATGCCGGCTGTTGGTGCCGCCACGTGCAGGTAGGGTCGATCGGGCGTTAGTTCGGCGAAGTACTTGATGTCGTTCCAGGTGTTGCACAACACGACCACGTCGGGCTCGGTCAGCCAGAGGTCGGCAAACAGCTTGCCGATCGCGTCGCCAGTCTGATGGTTGGGTATGCCCGCATTGATCACGTCGACCCGATAACCGTCTTTCCCCAGCACCTCGCCGACCGTGGCCGGCCAATCCTTGCCGCCCGACCAATAGCCGCCGTACACTTGCGAGCCACCCAGGAAGACCAACCGGTTAACACCCGGCGGCTTCGGCATGACGATTTCCGGGCCGAGGTATCCGCGGCTGTTGATCTTCATCCGGCTCATGCCGTCCAGATCGAGATTCTTCGAGAGCAGCCTATGTCGGGTGAAGGCGGTAGGGCGATATTCTAGCGACCGCTCGCGCTGCGCGGCGATGGTGGGCACGATGCCGGTTAGCGTCAGCGCCAGGTCGCACGCGACCACCGCAAACAGCGTACTGCCGAAGCAGAGCGCAAGCTGCGTGCGTTTGGCGACCAGCCCCCGGCGGAAGCGGCCGAACAGCAGCGGCACGCTCGCGAGAATGACCCACGCGGCACAGACGGCCACGCCCGCCAATAGCTTCGACGTGAGCGGCGGATCGGTAACGAACCGCATCAGTCCGAAGCCGAGCCCCAGGCCGGGTACGACCAGTTGCAGCAGCCAGAGGACGATCGGCCATCGCGGCGTTCGAGTAGCGCTGGCGGTAGTTGTGGCGGGATTATGCATCATGCCCAACTATACTAGCGCCGGATGACGCGCGCCTCGTTCTTGCACTTTGCGTGGGAATGAGATTCCGCACCAATTACCCCCCGGAGGTGGCATCCAGGGCGGTTTTGCTCGGTTCTTTGCGGCTAGAATCCGGTATTCTAAAAAAAGGGACTTTTCGGTATTCTGGAGACGCCATATTGGAGACTGGGTGATTTAAGGGGATTAGTGAGCATGCCTGGCGATAATCTCGACATCTTCAGCGAGCCGGTGCGGTGGGCCGCGCCGAAGGATGAGGCCGAGCGGAAGCAGCGGTTTCTGGGCGTAAAATTCGCTTGTTGTGACGTATACGCAAGGATTTACGTCAATCGGGAGGGCACCGCGTACGAGGGGTATTGTCCAAGATGCTTCAAGCCGGTGCGAATTTTCATCGGGCCGGGAGGCAGCAACTCCCGTTTCTTCACTGCGTATTGAGCCATTCGGCCGTTTCGAGTACCCTTCCGCGACTTCCCAGCTTCGACATGTCCAGAGGAGTCGATCCGTAGGTGGAATACTACGACGTACAACGCTGCACGCGACATTGCCATGAGACGGGCAAGGAGTTTGCGCCGGGCGACACTTTCTATTCCGTCCTGCTGGCCGACGGGGCCGGACTGAGCCGGGCCGACTTCTCGGAGGAAGCCTGGAAGGGGCCGCCCGACGGCGCTGTCGGATGGTGGAAGTCGGAGTTGCCCGACCAGCGTAGCAAGCGAAAGCACTGGGCACCGAACGACGTCATGCTCCAGTTCTTCGAGGAGCTTGCCAACCAGCCCGACAAGCAAGACATGCTCTACGTGCTGGCACTGCTGCTGGTCCGCCGCCGCGTAATGCGACATGAGGAGACCGAAGAGGATGAGCAGGGTCGCGAGGTAATGGTTCTGTATTGTCCCCGTCGCGAGGAGACCTACAAGGTGCCGGTGGTCGTGCCCGAGGAATCGCGAATCGACGAAATACAAGACGAGCTAGCCAAGCTGCTTCAATAGTTGGTAGATGATAGTTGGTAGTTGATAGTTGAAGGTTGAAGGTTGATAGTTGAAGGTTGGCATGTTTTGCCTCCGTGGACGGTTGCCACTATCAACTATCCACTATCAACTACCAACTACCAACTACCCACTACCCCCTCGTCACACAAAACGCATGCAACCAAATCGCACATTGCTGCTATTGCTGACGGTGGTCACGCTGGTGGCGGCCTGCGGGGCCGGTTGTCCGCGGGTCGTTCGGCAGTACGCCGCGCCGGCGCCCAGGGTATTGCCGCCTTCGCCGACGTTGGAGCAGGTGATCGAGGTCGTCAACCGGAACAGCATGCAGATTCAATCGTTCTCGACCAACGGCGCCAGAATCACCGGGCCGGGTTTTCCCACGCTTCGAGCGAACGTGGCTTGGGCCCGACCGAGGCGATTTCGGCTGAAGGCCGAGACGGGACTCACCAGCACGGAACTGGACATCGGTAGCAACGAGGAGCTGTTCTGGTTCTGGGTGCGGCGGAACCAACCGCCCGCCGTCTACTACTGCCGACACTCGCAGTTCGCCACCAGCGGCGTGCGCGAGATGATACCGATCGAGCCGGACTGGCTGGTCGAGGCGTTGGGTATCTGCGAGTTCGACCCGACGCTGCCGCATCAGGGCCCCTTCCCGCTGCCGGACGGACGTCTGGAAATCCGCACCGTCCGCGAGACTGCCGCGGGGCCGTCGACCAAGGTAACCATTATTGACGCCGCCCGAGGCTGGGTTCTGGCACGAAGTATTTACGACGCCCAGGGGCAACTCAAGGCCAGTGCCGTGGCCAGCCGGCACCGTCGCGATCCGCTTAGCGGCCTGACGTTGCCCGGGACGGTCGACATTCAATGCCCGGCCTCGCAATTCGCAATGCGGATTGACTTGGGTAACGTGCGAATCAACAGCCTGGGCGTGTCCGCCAGTCCGGAGCTTTGGACGATGCCCGGCTACAGCGGCTACCCGGCCGTCGACCTCTGCGATCCGAACCGCCAATTCGCGCCAACCCCGTCCGCAACCGCACTCCCACCGGCTGTTTCACTGCGTCGTTCGCGCAACCGGCTGATGTATTAGGTTGCGTTGCTAAGGGCCGCTCTCAACGGCGGGCAAGGTGAGCCCGCCAAGTGGTAGTTTTCCGGCCAGTCTCATGCGCACGGGTACTTGGGACTCTCAGTTGCCTCTCGGCGGTCTCACACCAGTTAGCGCGGAGGTCGGGGCGACCGGTACATTGAATTGGAGTATACTAGCGGGCGGAGGTCGATTTCACCAACGCGCGCTGGGGATCACCTGAAAACTGCGTCGATGAGCCGGAGCGTCACGAGTCCGGACGAGTCTGTGACTGCCGTCGATCGGTGCGTCCGACGCGGCAAATCAGTTGCCGAATAGATGAAGTGGGTTCACGGACTGACGAAAGCTCCCAAGTCACGTATAATAACGGCACCATGACCGGGAAAACAAAGAGACTCGTTAAGTCCCAAGGCCGTTGCATTTTCTGCGGTGGAACTGGCTTGAGCAAAGAGCACATCTGGTCCGACTGGCTAAGCGGCGTGATCCCACGCAATGACGAGCACGGCGAACACTGGGGCCGTATGCACCGCGATAGTGGCTCGACGGAAGTTGAATGGACCGAGCCACCCGCTAGTTCTGCCCGCCAAGGCAGCGTCTTTCAGAGAAAAGTACGTAACGTCTGCGAGCAACGCTGCAACAATGGGTGGATGAGCCGTGTAGTTGACCGCGCCAAACCCCACGTCGAACGGATGATTCTCGGCAAGAGTTTCAAGTTGAATCGCAAGGAGCAGACCGACCTAGCCGCTTGGATTGGTATCACGACGGTCATCCAAGAGTTCGCAAATCGCCTCGGTGTTCGTCGAATTCCACCTGAGGATCGAACGGTGCTCATGAACACGGAAGCTCCACCACTCTCGTGGTCGATTTGGGTTGCCAGATATACAGGCGAGTGGTGGGCTCCGATGGGCCACTACCATATACCGATGTCTTACTCGAAGAGACCAACCGACGACGAGCCTGCCCCCCCCTAGCGGTGAGCTTCAACTGACAACATTCACGCTGGGTGAGTTGCTTGTCCACGTTTTCACCTCAACGCAAGCCGAAATGATTGAAGCCTACCAATCATACATCGGCGGTGCATCGAACTCTGCGAAGCTTCAGCAGTTGTGGCCGATCGTTGGGGACACGGTGACTTGGCCACCGTCCTGCCCGTTTCGAGACCACGAAGTGGACAGCCTCGCGTTCGATTGGGTGGAGAAGCAGTGGGGTGCTCGAGGTTTGCCAGGACGACCGCAGGAGCGAGACGTTCTCAGATTGGCGAATTGGCTCGCATCAGCCACCCAGAACGGGCGCGACAAATAGAGCCCATCTCCTCCGGGATTACTTCGAGGCGAACCCGCCCATCGGTCAAAATGTCCTCATGCGAGGAGAATCTACTGTGCGCAAACGGCGGAAGAAAGACAACCACCTTGGCGAATGTGCTTACTGTCCCGCGCCAGCGACTACTGAAGACCACATCCCGCCGAAGGGAATGTTCGCCAAGGGTACGCCGAACAAGCCCTGGGTTCCCGCCTGCCGGTCCTGCAACGGCGGCGCCAGCCTCGACGATGAGTACATGCAACGGCTCTCGATGCTTTGGGGTGCGGACGCATGCAAGGACGCGATCGAGGTGGGCGAGAAGTTCATTCGGTCACTGGAGCGGCCCGAGGCCCAAGGCCTTCAGGCCGAATTACGCCAGTCGCTGTCCCCCCTGGAAGACGAATCACTCTTCCGCGGCGGGATCAATATGGCGTTGCAGGGTGACCGTCTCGGGCACGTCACAGATAAGCTGGTGCGGGGATGGTGGTTCAAGTTCACTGGGGAGCGGCTTCCCGAAGGCTACGAGATCATGAAGTATCTGCCTGGCAAAAGACCGGACAACCCACTCTACGAAGCCAATGAAAAGCTGATTGAGACTTGCCCCGGATACTTCGTCGGTGACATGGCGTTTGCCGTACGGCTTGCCTGCTGTCCCAACAGTTTGCTGACATGCTGGCTGTTCGAATTCTACAAGGTGTTCAAGATAATGGCCCACACGTGCAAGATGGGCGAGCAGCACTTCCAGATTCTGGACCTCAGGCAACCCTTTGCTGTGATCAATTTCGATGGCTGAGCGGCGTCCGCCCGTCCGTGCCGCGGGCGCGCCAGGCCCGATTCTCGCTGGCTCACGGGTCGAGATGGCGTGGCCATATTGGAGATTATTTGACCCACTCGTTAATGACTCGTGGTACTGTTGCGTGCGTCGCTTACATCGACCGGCCCGCCAAAACACCTCTCCCCAACGCCCGTCGGTCGGCCCGACCTCTGCCATCGAACCTTCATGGCTTGCGCGCGGCGGTGTTCACGACCGACGCAGGATACGGAAATCTGCCGTTGAATGCGGTGGGGCACACCTGAGCAGGTCACACGGCGTTCCGCAGACCGTTGGCAATTCGGGGCATCCGAGAAACCTCGGCACGATGCCACCACGGAACTACCCTCCCCACCAGCAGCGAAGAGACTCCCGTCGCCCCGCACTGTGTTCCAAATACGGCAGTTTTCTGGGCTTTGTGGGTATCCTCGGGGCACGCTTTGCCTTTGACAATACGGGCTCCGCCGGGGTATACTGAAATCCCACCGATTGCTAGCGGTTTTCGTCACACCAAGGAGGAATTCCATGCGAGCCAACCGCTCCGTCTTTACCCAGTTCTTCGTATTGCTCACGATACTTGCGGCAACGACGAGCGAGGCCGCGCCAAAGAAGGCGAAGCAGCCAGACAAGCTGGTGGTCGAATACGAGGCAGCCTGGAAGGCGGGCACGATCGACCAGTCGGCCGGTCAACTTGCCGCCGATATCGACCGGCCGGACGCACAAGCCAAGCCCGACGCACAAGCCCGCCTGGAGGCGCTTGCCTCGGTGTTGGGTAAGCAGGGTGACGGCGCGGTGCCGGTTATCGAGAAGCTGCTCGGACAGAAGTCGACCATGGCGCCAACCGTGGCGGCCGATCTGCTCTGGCGAATTGCCCGACAGAAACAGTTCACGCCGGCAATGGCGGCCCTGTCGGCCAAACTGCTGGGGCACGACGATCCGTTCGTTCGCGGGCTGGCGGAATGGGCCATCGCAATCAAGGTGGGTGCCGACAACAACGGGGCCGAGGTCGTCTGGCCGCGTCCCAATCCGCCCGAATGGTACAAGACATGGATCGGCCTGGAGGCCGACGCCCTGATCGAAGCCGACTATGTTCGGATGGCGGTTGGCTGGAACCTGCATTGCGAAAGCCGGCGCTTGATCGGCTCCGTCGACGCGGTTCGCAACCGGGCTCGGGCAGCGGCAGCCGAGGCGCTGCGGTCGCCCTCGCCGCAAACCCGATCGATGGTCGCCCGCCAACTGGCCGAGTTGGATTCGATCCAAAGCAAGATTTCCGGCCACGCGACCGACTCGCCCGCCGATCTGATTGCGACTCGCAAGTTGTGGCTGTCGGCACGCCGCGCCGCCCGACCGATCGTGCTGGCCAATCCGGCGGTCGACTTTCAAGAGCTGCTGTTCGTTAAGCATTACCCACAGCACTCGCACCGGAACATAACCGGCTCGCAGTATCCTTGGACAATGAAGCCGGGTGGCGACATCTGCGTCCAGACCGGTTTGCAGCCGGGCGGGAAGTCGCGGTCGGTGTTGAAGGGTCAACTGGGGCCGGGGCACGTTCACGGAATCGACCTCTGGTGGGACGCCGACCGCATGGTCTTCGGTTACGCCAAGCAGACGAAGTGGCCACCCAAGTACGATCCGATCCGGGGTAATCACGTCTTCCTGTTGCGGGGCGACCAGGAGCCCACGCACCTGTTCGAGATTAAGCTTGATGGGACGGGGCTCCGCCAGCTTACCGGCGACTCTTACTGGAGCGACCTGGAGCCGACCTATTGCGCCGACGGCCGTATCGTTTTTTCTTCCGACCGGTCGGGGCGGAGTTCCGAGTGCGGCAATTTTGGCGCCGACCACACGGTCGTGAACATTTACTCAATCGACGCCGACGGCAAGAACCTCCGTCGGCTAAACGACAATAAGGATATCGACCGCCACCCGCACAGCCTCGATAACGGCCTGATCGCCTACACTCGCTGGGAGTACCAGGAACGTCACTTCTTCGAGACGCATGCCATCTGGACCATCCGGCCCGACGGCACGAAGGCCGACGCCGTCTTCAATCAGCATCTCCGCTATCCCTGCGGCCTGCGCGACACGCGCTCAATACCGGGCAGTTCGAAGCTGGTCTCGATTGCCACGGGACACCATACGTTTGCCTACGGGCCGGTGGTCGTGGTCGATCCGCGAGTGGGCATCAACACGACCGGCTCGATCGAGATTGTCACGTCGCACAGCGTTCCGCAGGAAGGCGGCATGTCGGGAACACCGGTTGCCGAAGGCGGCGTGGTCGACCAGGGAGGGCTGTATCAGACGCCCTGGGCGCTTTCGGAGAAGTGCTTCCTGGTCTCGTATTCTCATGCCCAGCCGGGGTCGGACACGCGAGGCGGCAATAACACTAACGGCTACGCGATCTACCTGATCGACGTTTTCGGCAACAAGGAGCTGGTTCATCGCGATCGTGTGCTATCCTGCTCGTCGCCCATGCCGCTCCGGCGCCGTGGCCGTCCACCGATTCTGCCCGACGTCACGACTCCCGACGAGCGCTTCGCCACCTGCTACCTGAGCGACGTTTACCATGGGCTGGATGGCGTGCCGCGCGGCACGGTCAAGCATCTGCGCATCTCGCAGCGGATCGGCTGGCCGCTGGATTCCAAGATCGGCGCCATGCGCTGGATTGCCAACAATGCCTTCGCCCGGCAAATGGGCGTTACCACTTGGGCGCCCGTTCGCGTGATCGGCACGGTGCCGGTCGAGGAGGACGGGTCGGCCCACTTCAAGGTGCCGGTCGACGCGGCCGTCTACTTTCATGCCTTGGACGAGAACCACATGGAAGTCCGACGGATGCGAAGCCACGTCACCTTTCAGCCGGGCGAGGTCCGCGGTTGCCTGGGTTGCCACGAGACGAAGATGAAAACTCCGGCGACCGAGTGGCGAATGGCCATGGCAATGAAACGTCCGCCCGTCACGCCCACGCCGCCGTCCTGGGGCGCCGAGAAATTGCTCGGCTATGAATGGCTGGTCCAGCCGATTCTCGACCGGCATTGCGTTCGCTGCCACGGCCACGACAAGCCGGAGGGCGGCATCGAGCTTACCGCCACGCCCGCCGAGTTCGGCCGCTTCCGCTCGTTCCGCACCTTGCTGGGCCACTACGAGGTCGACGGCAAGCCGGGCAAGACACTGGTATCGGTCTCCAACCGCTTCAGCGATTCGGGGATTACGCGGCCCATGGAGTTCGGCTCGCACAAGAGTCCCATGGTCCGCGTGCTCCTGGACGACGATCTGCACAAGAAGGAAGTCAAGCTCGATCCGGACGAGTGGCGCACGCTGGTAACCTGGGTCGACGCCAACGCGCCGTACCACGACAAGTTTTTCAACCGGCGTCCGGCCGATGGCGGCGAACCCCGCCGCGACATCCTCATGGAGTTCCCCGTTTCGCTGAGTGAAAGGGACGAGGGGTTAGGGGCGAGGGATTAGGGATTTGGGATTAGATCGTTACGTATCAAGACGTTTAGCCGCAATACTGTTCATGTTTCGCGGGAATTGATGTTAGCCCGGTCGCCTGCGACCGGA
>CAZDHN010000169.1:0-10648 GCA_964505115.1 uncultured Planctomycetaceae bacterium | reverse complement strand
ATTGATTGGAGACCAAAGATGCAGAAGCTGAAAATTGGGACGCCGGCGTTGTTGGGTGTTCTCCTGGCGGTCGCCGCGCAGGGCGCCGATGCAGAATCCGGCAGTAAGAGGTCGGCGGCGGCGCTGGAGTACCAGCGGAGCACGATCTACCACAGTCCGCAAACGCCCGGTTTTACCAGTTGGGTGGGAGCATGCCTGCTGCCAGATGATAGCATCCTGGTGACCTTCACTCAGGCCACCGGGCCGATCGAAGGCCGGCCGCGTATCCCGGAGGCGATCGGCAAAAAACTCGGTTGGCCGCCGGTGGGTCGTCCAATGTATGACATGACCGGGCTGGAACTGGCCAACTTGTATCTCCACTCAACCGACGGCGGGAAGACGTGGAAAAAGGTCAGTGCCTATCCCTTCAAGAGCTGCATGAACGGCTGCAGTAAGTGTCTGGCGGCGTTGGCTGACGGCACAATCCTCCGCAGTGTCTGGGGCCATTACCTGCCCCATGATCCAGAACTGCCGAAAACCGGATATCTTCAGCGCTCACATGACGGGACCAAGACCTGGGGACCGCCCGAGTTGCTCATGGATCCCAAGCGGTATCTCGTGTGGCCCGCCCGGATTCGAGTGCTCCGGGATGGGCGTCTGATTGTGATTGGCGGGATATCTTACACAAAAGCGGGAGAACTGGTGAATCCGGAGGGGAATCTGCCTCGCGGCCAGTGCGTAAACAAGCCGTTCCTGGTCGTTTCCGAAGACCATGGGAAGACCTGGAGCCCGCCGCTGAATGTGTCGCCGCCCGAGCACCGCGAGAACTGGACCGGCGGCGTCGAGTACGATGTCGCCGAGTTACCCAACGGCGACCTGCTCTGCGTCTTTCGCAGGGTAAATCCCGACAAGGAGGCCAGAAAGGTCAGAGGGAAAAATCAAGTCCGCTGGCAGGGGCTGCTGAAAAAGCAGGGGGAAACCTGGGTCCCGGAACAATTCGGACCGGCTCCGTTCCCACACAGTGGGCATCCAGACCTTTTGGTCACCCGGGAAGGATTAATCCTCCACGTGGCCACCTCGGGCATCCACTGGACCGATGACGCCGGCCGCTCCTGGCACCGCCTTAATGTGCCGGGCACCCGTTACTATCCCCGCAGCGTGCAAACTTCCGATGGCCGCATCTGTATCTTCTCCCACGTCGGGAGCGACAATGCCTACGGCTCGGTGGACCAATCCATCAAGATGGACACCTTCCGGCTGAACGTCTCTCCATAGACTCGGCCTGGCGTTCTGTCCAGAAATCTCAATTGTGGAGTGAAAACATGACAACGATCCGTGACGTTTCCGCGATCGACGTACACGGCCATTTCGGACAGCACGACGCTCCAGGGGCATCGGCGCTGGAGCGACAATTGCTAAGCGGCGATGCGGCCACGGTGGTGGCCAGGGCGAAGGCCGCCAACACGGTGCTGACGGTCGTTTCGCCCATGCTGGGTTTGATGCCACGGGGTGGGGCGGACGCGGTGGCGGGCAACGAGGAAGCGGCAGGCGTGGTCGACCGGACCGATGGGCTATTGCAGTGGGTGATCGTCAATCCGCTTCAACCCGAAACCTTCCAGCAGGCCCGCCAGCGGTTGCAAACCCCCAAATGCGTCGGCATCAAGATCCACCCGGAGGAGCACTGTTATCCGATTGTCGAACACGGTCGGGCGATCTTCGAGTTCGCTGCCGAGGTGGGTGCCGTGGTCCAGACACACAGCGGAGACCCAAACAGTTGGCCGAAGGACATGCTGCCGTTTGCCGACGATTTTCCCGACGTGACGTTGATTCTCTCTCACCTGGGCAACGGCGGCGCGGGGGCCGGTCCGCTGGAGTTGCAGGTGCGGGCGATCCAGGCTTCCAAACACGGCAACGTGCTGACGGACACGTCAAGTATGCGAAGCATCATGTCGGGCCTGATTGAATGGGCCGTTGGTGAGGTGGGGGCAGAACGTATCCTCTACGGAACCGATACGCCCTGTTATTTCGCCCCGTCGCAACGGGCCCGGATCGACCGGGCAGACCTCACGGACACGGAAAAGCGGATGATTCTCCGCGACAATGCAAAGCGGCTGCTGCCGATTCCTCAAGAAGAACAAACTAACAAGGAGAAAAAGTACAACTAATGCTAACTCGAGAAACATTCACGGGGTCGTGGGCAGGACTGCCGGTGGCCTGGACGAATGACGGCCAGTTCGACGAAGAGACATACCGCGCCGACGTGGCCCGCTGTTGTGAGGCGGGCGTGCCCGGCGTGTACACCGGCGGAACGACCGGCGAGTTTTACGCCATGGAGTTCGACGAGTTCAAGGCCGTGGCCCGGGCGACCGTCGAAGAGTGCCGTGCCGGGGGTAAACCGGCCATGATCGGCTGCACGTCGACGTACACGCTCGGCGTGGCGCGGCGGGTGGCGTACGCGGCCGAGATTGGCGCGGATGCGATTCAGGTCGCCCTGCCGTACTGGATGGAAGTCGGCGACGATCAGATCGTGCCGTTTTTCAAGAAGGTCGCTCAGGCGTCGGGTGGATTGCCCCTGTCCATCTACGAGACCAATCGCGCCAAGAAAGCGCTGACCGTCGAGCAGCATCGGGCGATCAAGGATGCGCTGCCCGGCTATCTGATGGTCAAGGCCAATGCCGGCACCGTGGGCTGTACGCCGGAGGGTTGTGCGGCACTGTCCGAGTTCGTCAATGTGTTTGTCGGTGAGGATAAATGGGGCACCTTGGGCCGGCTCGGCGCCAAGGGATGTTGCAGTTCGATGGTCTATTGGAACCCACGGGTGATTCTCGAACTGTGGCAGCGGGTCGAACAGCAGGATTGGGCAAGCGTCGATGCCACTTGCCGGCGTCTCAATGAGCTGCTCGAGTTTCTACACATGCGATTCGGGTCGCGGGGGTTCACGGACACCGCCTTCGACCGGCTGGGCGGCGTCACCAACGGACTGCTGAAAACCAGCCTCGGCAGCCGCGGTCCGTACCCTTCGGCAACGCGGGAAGATGTCGAAACACTCCGCTGCTGGTACCGCGATCATTTCCCTGACATGCTCCTCCTCAACACCACCGTATCCGGCTCCGCATGCGTCTGATTCACACCTCCATACTTGCGTGTCTGCTCATTGGTCAAATGGCCTTCGCCGCAGCGGCTGCCGAGGACCAACGTGAGTCTTCGCAACCGCAGCGCCCGATCGAGCAGCGCGAGTTTCGCGGTCTTCAAACCGTCGACTGGATCGTCATCGGCGTGTATGGCGTGTCGATGATCGGCCTGGGCTGGTTCTACAGCCGCCGGCAATCGAGCACCGAGGAGTATTTCCTGGCCGGTCGGCGGACCAAGTCCTTTATCGCCGGTATTTCCCTATTTGCTACGCTGTTGAGCACCATCTCTTATCTGGGCACCCCGGGTGAGATCATCAAGAACGGACCGATTTTCTTCGCCGGTTGTCTGGCGGCGCCTCTGGTCTATCTGGTCGTCGGTTATGTGGTGATTCCCATATTGATGCGAGTGCCGGTAACCAGCGCGTATGAATTGTTGGAGTCGCGTGTCGGTCTGGCCGTTCGGCTGCTTGGTTCGCTGACTTTCATGGCGACCCGCCTGGTCTGGATGGCCTTGCTGTTGTACCTATCGGCCAAGGCGTTGGTGGTGATGCTGGGGTGGGACTTGGCCGCCGTGCCATGTGTGATCGCGGTACTGGGTGTAATCGCCGTGATCTACACTACCCTGGGCGGCTTGCGCGCGGTGATGGTGACCGACGTGGTGCAGTTCTTCATCCTCTTCAGTGGTGCTCTGCTGACCATCGGCTGCATCACGGCGAAGTTGGGCGGCATCGGCGCGTGGTGGCCGACGGATTGGTCCTCGCACTGGGCCCCCCAGCCGCTGTTCAGCCTGTCTCCGACCGTCCGCGTCACGCTGGTCGGCTCGATGGTCTACTACTTCTTGTTTTGGGTCTGCGCAAGCGTCTCGGACCAGGTCACCATCCAGCGCTACTTGAGCACTTGCGATGCGAAAACCGCCAGACGCGCCTTTCTGACCAGTATTATCGCCGACTTGCTGGTTATGGTGCTGTTGATGCTGACCGGGCTCGCCCTGTTGGGGTTCTTCCAACATTACCCCGCTTTCCTGCCGGAGGGGCGGGATCCGCTGGGCAACGCCGACTTCCTCTTCCCGCACTACATCGCCAATTTCCTGCCCGTCGGCATAGCCGGCCTGGTCGTCTCCGCCATGCTTGCCGCGGCCATGTCCAGCCTCGACTCCGGCCTGAACTCGATCACCACCGTTTTCAGCGTGGATGTGCTGGGCCGGTTCGGCGATCCGACACGCTCGGATCGGAGTCGCTTGCGAATCGCCCGGGGGCTTACGTTCGGACTGGGCGCGCTGGTGGTGTTTCTGGCGTGTTTCATCGGCATGATACCCGGCAACATCTTTGAGGTTGCGGTCAAGTCGATGGGGCTGTTTTTCGCCCCACTTGCCGGCATATTCATCATGGCGTTGTTCGTTCCCTGGGCCAACGGGATCGGCACCATCATCGGCGCCGCATGCGGATTCGCCACTGCGCTTCTGGTCGCCTATTGGGACGTCATTACTGGAGGGCCAACCCTCAGCTTCCAGTGGATCACTCCGTGTGCCCTGATTGTCCACGTCGCCGTGGGCAGCCTGATCAGCGCGCTGCCGATGAAACGGGTAAGCAACCGTGCAAGCGAACCGAAGCGGTCAAGACACTAATCGACAAGACGAATAGACCGGAGATGTCTTGGTCCAACGAATCTTCGGCGACGCAGTTTCGAGCAGGATGGGCCTCAGGTCGCGGTTGTTTATTGATCTTTGCATAGTCAATGTGCCGGTCAAGGGGGTTCCGCCGGGGAACCGGGCTTCGCCCTGGATCATTGACTATGCAAGGGTCGATAGGGCGTATAGACAGATAAGCGACCGACGCTCACGACTCGTTCCTTGGCAATTAACAACAATCTGAGCAACGGGTTAGAGAAATCGCGATGTGACGCAAAAATCGGTGGATCGGGACACCCTGCGACGAGTTCCGGCTAACGCTTGTCGTCGCGGGGCTGCAGGGCGATCGTGGCCTGGTTCAAGTAGCTGCACGTGCACCAACTGGCTGCGTCGGCCATCAGCACCAATCCTCCGGCGGGAATGGCATTGATCCAGCAGCCCGGGCGGATCCCGCCGTAGTTCTCGATACGCCGGGTACCGGCCAGATCGAAGTACCCGAGCGTCGCGGAGCGAAATACCAATAGCCGCTTCGAACCGGCCATGATGCCGCAAGAATAGGATCGCTTGGTGAGTCCGAACGGTAATCGCTCGCCGGTCAGCAAATCCAATGCGCTGGGCTGAGCGTAGATGGCACGGTCGTTGACGATCGGCCGGGTGACGTATTTGACCTCCACGTCCCACAGCCGCGCGCCGTCGCGCGCCGCGATGCCGGCCATCCGACCACCCAGCTCGGAATCGAGCCAGCACCAACCGTGGCTCCGCTGGTAACTCATCAGCAGCACGTCGTGCTTTAGGCTCAGGGCCAGCAGCGTGCCGAAAACCTCTTTATCCGTACTCCACAAGACCTCTCCCGTTTCAGCGTCCAGCGCCAGTAGCCGCCCATACGGGTGTTCGAGCAAGTGGCGATGCTGCTGGGAACTCTGGTACTTCGCTCCGGACGAGGCTAGTATCTTTGCTTCCCGCCAGCCCTTGTGCCGACCGAGTCGCGCGATCTCAATCGGTGCCAGGGGCCGATCGATCAGGTAGACACGACCGCCCCCGACGGCGATGGCATTGTGACGTATGGAATCCTTGGGTGTATAGGTCCATTTGAGTTTCCCGGTGCCGGCGTCCATGGCGAAAAACAGCACCGACTCGCCCAGCAGGCGGCTCATGTCGGGCTGGCCAATGATCGCCTTGGCCAGGTGCTGTTCGTTGGCCAGCGAGCCGAAAAGAACTCCGTCTTCACAGGCGATGTATCCCCAGGTTCCCGGTTTTCCGTCGGGCCGCGGCGGAGATTGCAGCTCGGCTATTTTCCGGCCGGTCTTCGCGTCCAGACATAAACAGCGATTGTCGATGCGGACGTACACCCGATCCCCGCTTACGCAGAAGTTGCTCCCCGTGGTGGCCACGCCGATGAGGCTCCCCTGGTGGTACGGTTTGGCGATGCCTTTTAGGGGAAACTCCCAAAGGGTCCGCCCGTTGTAGATATCCACCGCCCGCAATGCGTTTACCCCCTCGACAAACATTCGCCCGTCGACCACCAACGGCGCCGGTCCACGGCCATGACGGTTGGGCATCAAGAAATCCGTATCGCGGAACCAGAGCATCGCCAGCGGACCCTTTAGTCGGGTGTCGTCCGAGCAGCAGGTGCCCGCGGCGTTGGCATACTGGTGCGTCCAACTGCCGACACCCTCCAGTGGGCCGCGAACCGAGCGGCTCATAGCGCCCGGCTTGCCGACGCACAAGATCCCGCCGCAGGGACGCTGTACCCGCCCGACCGCCTTCGTCGGAACCACACTCGCGCCTTCGGTGACCGACCGGCCTGAGACTACCAGGTCGGCGAACCAGTTGGGATACGGCACTTCGGCCGGATCTGCCCGGTGAACCGTCACCCGCACGCCGTACAGCCCGGCCGCATCAAACATCCGCCGAGCGGCTTGAACCTTGACCTCATCGGCATCCACAGCACAGATCCGAAGCTTCGTCCGCCGGGCCAACTCCAGCGACAACCGGCCGTCGCCGCAAGCCAGGTCAAGGCAATATCCCTCGGTAATTCCCGCGCGGCGGATGATCTCCTCCGCCGCGGTGGCGTAAACGGTGTTTTCGTTGTCCAAGGCAACTTGCGGCTTGGCCTCGACAACTACCGGCCGAGAGCCCGGCCCGCCGTAGCAATAGATCGTACCCCGATCCGTGCTCACGTAGAGCCGGCCGTCGGCCGCGGCCAGTCCCAAGGGAACGCCGTCCACCTCGGTATCCCACACTGCTTCGTGCGAGGCGATGTCGACCAACGACACCCGGTTTCCCCCACCGGAAACGATCTTGTCGCCGGCAACGATCAGTGCCGCGCCGGTATCATGCGACAGCGACGCAGTCCACAGGGGCTTGCCCAAGGCCTTGATCGTCGTCTTGTCGCCTTTGCGAGTGGTTGTTTCCTTGTCGATCCACAGTTTTAGGCGGTCCAATGCGCGGATCGATTTTCCCCCCGCACTAAAGACAAAGTCCGGGTGCGCGGCGATTTGGGGGCCGACGGGGTAAAGGCCCGATCCCCTGACAACCGCTGGGCCGAATGCTGTCTTCGGGACGACGAATGAGCGCGGGCGCTCGTCGCTGGGAAACGCCAGGCAGGCGTTGAAGAAATGGCCGTCGATGGCCACTATGTCCGATCCGCCGCGGTTGCCGTACGGTTGGAGTTCGAAATACCGGAGTTTGCCGTCGAGCCGGTTGAATACCGCGGGCACGGCACGGCCGGTAGATACGAACAGGGCGCCGGCGTCCGCGGCGAGGTATCCCTGGCAGCCAATGCCGCTTTTGGCCCGGGCGCCCTGATGGGGTTGATTCATCTCGACACGGCCGGACGAATCGTTGCACCAGAGCACCTTGCCCGTGGCCGGGTCGACGGCGTAGATGAAGATTCCCTCCGAAGGCCAGATGCCGGCGGCGAAGTAGAGAACTCCGTCGGCCACCACCGGCCCACCGCGCACGGGCCAGCGCGAGATCATCCGGTCGTTGCCCAGCAGCAGGTCTACCTTGCCAGCGGCGCACAGCTTCCATAGCAATTCTCCGTCCGCGGCGGCAAGACAATACACGTAGCCGTCGTCGCCGGCCACGAACACGCGGTCCTGCCACACCACCGGTGCAAATCGCACCGGACCATCGGTAAAGAACGTCCAGCGCGTCTTGCCCGTAGCGGCGTCCAGTGCGTACACCTTGCAATCGGCCGAAGAGCCGAAATAGAGCACCCCGCCGGCAATCACGGGTTGATAGGCACGATCAAACCCCAGCCGTCGGCGATTCGGCCAGGCCGGCGCCGGCGGATGCTGTGATCGGTAAGTCCACGAAAGTGAAAGTTCTTTCGGCAGCGATTCCGGTGTGTAACCGCTTCGCGCGGCGTCCGCCCGATACATGGGCCAGTCGGCGGCCCGAGCGTGGACCGCAAGAGACATCCAGACAAGCATCCAGACAAGCGCTGCCAGGATCGGCTTGTTCATATCGCTCTCCAATCGAGGGTTGGCGGTGATTTCAACCCCTATCATGTTAATCTGGACAAGTCTCGCAAGTGGGAGGTCTTGAAATGCGAGGATGATATTGTCCATAAGTCTATTTATATGAACGGGTTACGCCCATCTCCAAAAAGCGATTTATTTTGTCAATAGTTCCTTGATGCAATGACAGCGCCAGGATAGAATCGGTGTTATGAGTGGAATCGTTACATCCCGTTCAAGGGTTCGTCACCTTGCCTCGCTGATCGAACACGACATCCACCGCAAGGGGTTGTCGGCGGGCGAGCCGTATCGGACCGCAAACGAAGTGGGTCAAGACCTGGGCGTCCACCCGCAGATGGCAAACCGCGCCATGAGGCTATTGGCACACGGTGGTCTGCTGGTGCGGAAACGGGGCCAGGGAACGTTCGTTGGCGCCAAGATACGGGCATTGCCGTCGGCGGGATTGAAGTATACGCACATTTTCATTGAGCCTTCCGCGGTTCGGCAGGGTGTACCTGTTGGAAAGTTGCTGGAGGGCCTGCTCGACGAGCTACCCGGCTACGACCCGCAGTTCAACTACCTGCCGCCGTACAACCCGGTCGCCTACGTTCGCAAGGTGCTACAGCAGGGCGCAGCCGACGGATCCCTTTCAGGGTTGATCCTGGCCAGTTGTCCGCGAGAGGTTCAGGAAGCGGTGTTGGAGAGCAAGCTGCCGGCGGTGGTCCTGGGAAGTGTTTACCCCAACACCAGCCGCCTGCCGTCGGTGGAAGCCGACCAGTTGCGGATGGGCCGGATGCTGACTCAATACTTGCTGGAGCGCGACCACCGGCGGATCGGCCTGTTGATGCACGAGAAGTGGATGCCGGGCGACAACCTGTTTGTGGACGGCGTGAACCGGACGCTGGCCGAGACGCTTTCCAGTCACAACGGCCTGACGATTCGCAGCATTCCACTGGACGCCTCGCTGGTTACCAACGAGGTCAAGCGGCTCTTGTCGGCAGAAGATCGACCGACTGGGCTGATCTGCGGCCGCCGGTGCTTCGCCGAGGCGGCCGTCGAGGCCGCCGAGTCGCTGGGACTGGCGGTGCCGGACGAGGTGGATGTCGTATTCCGCGATTACGGCAACGAGTCGACGGCCGCGCTGAAGTTGCCGCGCGCCTGTTTGGAGTCGGACTTCCTGGCCCTAGCCGCGGTCGTCGGCCGGATGCTGTGCCAACTGATCGACGGCCAGCGGCCCGAGCCGGATCATGTCATCTTGCCGGTGCACCTGGTCGAGCCGACGGGTGGCAACAGCGATCAAGAACCATCAAAACTCTCCCCCGCCGCGGGAAGGCGTCGGGACAAATCATCTTCGTGTTTGCAGCGTTCAATCTAGTTTAGTCCCTGGAAAAAGGAGGACTCATCATGACGGTCAACAAACTCGCGAGCACCCTTTTGGCATTGCTGGTCTTGGCATCCCTTGTGGTGCTTTCGCCCGGCCACGCGGCCGCGGCCACGATCACCGGCATCAGCGCCACGGCGTCGAGCACGTGGGGAGATTATGAAAGTGTTTCTCCTCCCGGCTACCAGCCCGAGTTTATCGTGGACGGCTCCGGCCTGAACTACGGAGGGTCTCTCGGCGCCCACGACATCGGCGACCGGTATGCCCACTGGCTGGACGGGTCGGCAAAAGCTTCCAAGGCGGGTGATACCGATCCGTACGTCGTATTCGACCTGGGCGGGCAGTTCAAGGTCGGGGAGGTCCGCATCTGGAACTACAACGGGACAACGAAACGCGGTGTCAAGGGGCTTGATATCCTGGGATCACCCGACAACGTGACTTACACCCTGATGAAGACCGTCGAGGTGAATGAAGCTCCGGGCGATAGCTCCTATGATTTCTCGCAGACGTTCAGCGGGCTGTACAACGCCTCGAACGTACGTTACGTGAAGTTCGACATTCTCTCCAACCAGGGCGGTTCGACCTACCCCGGCGAGCCCCTTGGCGACGGCGGCTATGGATTCGCGGCCCTGAGCGAAGTGCAGCTCGACGGCACCTCGGCCCCGCTGATCACCGGCGTGACCGCCACGGCGTCGAGCAGTTGGGAATTTTGGGATCTTCCTAGCAGCTACGGGGCGGATCATCTTGTGGATGGCTCCGGCCTGGACCATGGCGGGGTTCCCGGCGCCCACGACACCGACGGACGGTATGACATGTGGCTGAGCGGAACGGCAAAAACCAACTATGCCGGCGATACGGACCCCTATGTGGTGTTCGACCTGGGCCAGATCTTCGATATGCAGGCGGTTCGGATCTGGGACTACAACCCGGACCATGTCTCGAAGTATCGGGGGGCCAAGGGTCTGGATATTCTCGGATCGGCCGACGGTGTGAGTTACACGTTGATGAAAACGATCGAGCTGGACGAGGCACCGGGCAGCAGTCTGGTTGATTTTTCGCAGACCTT
>CAZDHN010000168.1:0-10693 GCA_964505115.1 uncultured Planctomycetaceae bacterium | reverse complement strand
GAAGGGGTTGGTGCAGATGGCCACGTCGCCCAGTCGGATGACGTGCAACTCCATCCGGTAGTTGGGCTGTTCCTTTTGGCTGGCGTAGCGATCGACGATCTCCTGGTACCACATGTACCGTCGCCGGTTACGGTCGTCCTTGGAGAATCTCTCGGCTTGAGCCTTCGCTGCCGCGCACTTTTCCGCAGTGACGATCCGCCGGGGGATCTCGATCTCTTCGGCCTTGTGGATTAGGGGCAGTTCGGTGCGGATATCGTCCTTGGCCACTTCGTACGCATCGTCGACCGCCCGACCGATTCGCCTGGCGATTTCTTCCAGCCGCGTCAGGCCACGGAGCTTTCGCATTCGCTCTTCGGCCGCCCGATTGTACATCAGGTGCGGCGACTGGTCGCCCGCCGCGCCACACCAAGCAAGCACGCAAAGGTCCTTGCCGTACTTTTTCCTGACGAGCTCGCGGGTTTCGTGCCAGAAGTCGGCGTTGAGGGCCGTGTGGCCCTCGACCTCTTGGGCGGGGCATGCGACGTCTACGGCCATGGCGATCAGTTTTTTCTGGTCGTTCCAGAAGAAGAGCACGCCGACGCCGTGGTCTTCGTAGCCCTCGATTCCGCGGAAGTCGGGCCGATTGGTTTTGCCGTACATTTGGGCCGAGCCGTCGGCGTATACGGCCCGGCGGTTATTCGCCACCACGGCGTGCCCCAGCCCCCAACTCACGCCACCCGGCTTACGGCCCTGCCACGCCTTCACCACCGCGTCGGCTACCCGATCCGAGAAGAACCGCCGGTATCCGGCCGGCTGCATCATATCCTTCGGTACGGCAAAGTTTCCTTCGCTGGTAACGGGCGTGGTATGGGTGTGCGTGGCGCTGAGGAAGAGTTTCTTGACGTCGAGCCCGGCAATTCGCGACTTCACCCGCTCGCGAACCATCTCCTCGAGTCCGCCGCGTATCACGCAAATATCGCAGGAGACCATGACTGCCTGGTCCAGGACCTTTTCGCCCTCGCGCGACTCCAACACCAGTACGGTTGCCGTTAACGGACTCTCCACCTTCTTGGCCACCCGCAAACTGAACGAGCCGATCTGGGCGACCGGCTCTTTGGGAGTGATGTCGGTGGTCGTCACCCCGACGAACAATTCCGCCGCCTGGACATTCACGGCACCGGCAGCAAGGCGGCCAACGACATTCTGATGATGGAACGCGGGAAGCGACGGAGTGTCTTGTTCATTGCGGTTCACTCGTTGGATTAGGGTTGAAACGCCAGGGCTTCTACGCAGGGCGGGCTAGGCAGAGCGCCGGCTCGAAATACATCGAACTTGAGTATACACACGCGGTGCCCGACAAGCAAGGGTTGCCGAGACAGCAGTCTCACAAGGAAGGAATTGGCGCACAAAGACACCAAGCCACAGAGAAGGAAAGGAAGAGGTGGGAAACAAGAGTTGGCGGGAAGCATGACGATGCGTCCGTCCAGGTCCAACCAATACTTTCTTCTTTCAGAACACTTTAGCCATCCGAAGCACTCTTGTATCCTTGTGTGACAGGAATGCCCTAAAACCATGACGAGTTTGAACAGAAGCAAACGAAGGAAACGAAGATGTCGATCTTGTTCGGTTTCTCCCGTCGCAACAGGGCCACGGACCCTTTTCCCTTCTTCGTTGGCTCTGTTTGCTTCTGTTCAGAGTTTCCTTCCGTTCACAATCCTCCCGATTATCACGACAATCTTGTTGTGTAATGACGCGTAATCCGCTTCAAATGACTAAAGTGTTTCCTTCCTCTTCCCTCTGTGTCTTGGTGCCTTCGTGTGAGACATCTTTCTTTCCGGCACCATTCCACCCAGCCATCTCCAGCCAACCGGATCAGAAATCGGCCGTGCCGGGGGTGCGGGGGAAGGGGATTACGTCGCGGATGTTGGCCATGCCGGTGACGAACTGGATCAAGCGCTCCAGGCCCAGCCCGAAACCGCTGTGAGGCACCGTGCCGTAGCGGCGCAGGTCGAGATACCACCAGTAGTCGTCCGGGTTGAGGTCCTGTTCGGCCATCCGCTGGCTAAGCACGTCGAGCCGCTCTTCGCGCTGGCTGCCGCCGATGATCTCGCCCACCTTGGGCACCAGAACGTCCATCGCCCGAACCGTGCGCTCGTCGTCGTTTACCCGCATGTAGAACGGTTTGATGGCGCGCGGATAGTCGTGCAGAATCACCGGGCACTTGAAGTGCTTTTCGGTGAGGAAGCGTTCGTGTTCGGCCTGCAAGTCGACTCCCCAATCGACGCGGAACTCGAACTTCTGGCCGGAGTTCTTCAGAATCTCGACGGCCTCGGTATAGGGCAGCCGGACGAACTGGCTGTCGATAATCCCTTGCAGCGTTTCCAGCACGGTCTTATCGATCCGCTGGTTGAAGAATTCCATGTCTTCGCCGCATTGGTCGAGCACGTCGCGGACTATCCGTTTTAGGAACCGCTCGGCCAGATCCATGTTCTGGTCCAAATCGAAGAAGGCCATTTCCGGCTCGATCATCCAGAACTCGGCCAAATGCCGGCTGGTGTTGGAATTCTCCGCGCGGAAGGTGGGCCCGAACGTATAGGCCTTGCCCAACGAGCAGGCGAATATCTCGGCCTCCAACTGCCCGCTGACCGTGAGGAACGTGGGCCGATCGAAGAAATCTTGCCTGAAATCTACCTTTGGGCCCTGCTTGGGCGTGTTGTCCAGGTCGAGCGTGGTTACCTGGAACATCTCGCCCGCCCCTTCGCAATCGCTGGCCGTAATGATGGGCGTGTGAATGTAAAGAAAACCCTCCTCCTGGAAGAAGGCGTGGATCGAACGGCAGACGCAGTTGCGCACCCGGGCGATCGCGCCAAACGTATTGGTTCGCGGCCGCAGATGGGCGATGGTGCGGAGGAACTCGAACGAGTGCCGCTTCTTCTGCAAGGGGTACGTCTCGACGTCGGCCAGACCGTGGACGACGATCTCTTCGGCGCCAAGTTCGGTGGCCTGCCCCTTGCCGGGCGATTCCCTGACCGTGCCGGTAGCCGAGATACTCGATCCGGCCGAGAGCCGCTTCACCTCCGACTCGTAGTTGGGCAGTTCGCCGTCGGCGATCACCTGGATATTGCCGAAGCAGGAGCCGTCGTTCAGCTCAATGAAACTGAAGCCGGCCTTGGAATCGCGTCTGGTGCGGACCCAGCCCTGCAAGGTCACTTGCTTGCCGATAGCGGCCGCATCGCGAGCTTGAGCAACAGATATTTTGTCGATCTTTTCTGTCATTGAACGGATCTCTCACCTTGGTTCAGGGTGCCACTGCTGGCTTGTCCAGCAGTGTCTTTGCGGCGGTTGCACTCCGCACTGCTGGGCAAGCCAGCAGTGGCACCCGCGAGTAACGACCAATTGTCACTATTCCGACTTCTTGGCCGGTTCCGCCGCTTCGTCGGCCAGGTGTTCCGGCGGGGGTGATTTCTCGGTTTCCTCGGTCTTCTCGGCGGCCGGCAGGAAGGGCTTGATTACCTTCTGGTAGATCTTGATTCCCGAGCCGACGGTGGCCACGGCAAGCGCCATTACAAGGAAGACGTTGAAGACCACGCGACGGATACCGGATCCGACCGCGTCGCCGATGTAGCTTCGCTTGTTGTTGAGTATGAGGAACATGACGTAGGCGATCGGCAGCATGGTGAAGCAGACGGCCGAGGCGGCGATTGGGAACCAGATGGGTGTCTTGGTGACCACGCCCAGTATGCCGATGGCCGGCACCAGGGTGAACATCCGATAGCGGAACGAGGTGTACTCCAGGCCGAACATCTCGCAAAGCGTGAACCCGCAGACCACCATGTGCGTGCTGATGGCTCCGCAGGTCATGCCGATGAAGCCCAGGTCGAAGATGATGCGTCCGAGCCTTTCACCCATCACGTTGGTTAGCGCGGCGGAGGCGTGCAGAGGCTTCATTCCGACACGCACCACTTCGTTGGCCGGATCGTAAACGCCGGTAACCGCCATGCCGATCATTACCAGCGAGGTAACCAGCACGAAGGGCAGGAACATCGAGAGGCCCAGGTCCCAGCGCGAGAGCGCCTTGTGGCTCTTACCCCAGCCTTTGGCCATCAGCGAGTAGGGATAGAGGAAGGTCATGTTGATTCCAACCGCCGCGCCGAGCATTCCCAGCACGAGCGTCGTGGAGCCTTCGGTTTGTGGGATGCCGTACCAGCCGATGAATCCCTTGCCCATTTCGGTCCAGTTGATGCTGGCCAGATTACAGCCGACCACGATGCCGAACGACACGATGACCAGCGCGATCACGCCTCGCAGGAACCATTCGTAGAATTTGATACCCCGGGCGTTGCCGCCATAGCTCCAGGTGGTGACGATGCTTACGCCGAGAATCAGGATTCCGACGCCCCATTTCACGGCGTACTGGGCCGTTTGCGAATCTTGCGGCACGCCGAACACTTCGCCCATATCCCAGGCGGCGCCGGCGGCCAGGCCGTATTGGGGGAAGTGCCAGATAACCGAGGCCATCACGGTGCCCAGCGCCCAAAGGAATGCGAGAAACACGCTCAGTTCGCGACCGAAGGCCTTGTAGGGCCGTTCGCCCGTGGTCAGCACGATGTTACCCAGCGCGGCCAACATCATAACGCCGAGGAACATGGCCACCGGCTGCACCCAGAGCAGCTTGTATCCGAACGAGGCGCCCGCCATCACCGAGGCAGCGGCGCTTCCGGCGCCCAGCGTCATGGCACTTTGCAGCAAGCCGGGCCCGCTCCGCTTGATGTAGCCGGTCGCCCTGGGGATGAAGGGCATGGTGGCCAAGGCATCGAGTTCGGCACTTTCCTTTTGCAGTTTTTCCGGGTCCCACTTGGCCGTCATCGGAAGGCCTTTGGACTGTTCAGCCATTGATTTTCTCCCTGTTGGTTGTGCGGTGGTTGGGGGTAGGCTCGACGAAAAGGGTGCCACTGCCGGCTTGTCCAGCAGTGCCAAGCACAAAGCCGACAAACACACTGCTGGACAAGCCAGCAGTGGCACCCAAATCGCTAAACGTTACTTCATTTAGGTCAGCCCCTTGGCGGCCAGCCAGCGTTCGGCGTCCAGGGCGGCCTGGCAGCCGCTTGCCGCCGCGGTTACCGCCTGGCGGTAGTAGTCGTCGGCCACGTCGCCGGCGGCAAACACTCCTTCGGCGCTGGTGTTGGTTCTAAAGGGAACGGTCCAGCGGATGTATTTCTTCTCGTTCAGTTCCAGCTTGCCGGCCAGGAAGGCCGTGTTCGGCGTATGGCCGATCGAGAGGAACACGCCGGTAACGCGTTTCTCCAGGAAGGGCTCGCCGGCGGTGCTCTTCAGCCGTACGCCGGTCACGCCGTCGCTATCGTCGCCCAGCACTTCGGCCAGCGTGCGGTTCCAGAGCACTTCGATTTTCGGGTTGTCCATCGCGCGTTGGGCCATGAATTTGGAAGCGCGAAGCTGATCGCGGCGATGGACGATGTAGACCGTGCTGGCGAATTTGCTCAGATAGTCGGCCTCCTCGATGGCCGAGTCGCCGCCGCCGATAACGGCCAGCGCCTTGTTGCGGAAGCGGGGCAAGGCGCCGTCGCAAACGGCACACGCACTGACACCCCGGTTCTTGAACTTCTCCTCCGATTCCAATCCCAGGTAGTTCGCCCGGGCGCCGGTCGCCACGATGACGGCCAGGGCCTGGTGCGTCTGGCCGTCGGAGTCGGTCAGCTTGAACGGGTGCGAGTCGAACTCCACGCCGACCACGTCTTGGGTAACCACCCGAGTGCCGAAATTGAGGGCCTGCTGTCTCATAAGTTCCATCAGTTCCGGCCCGCTGACACCCTGCTTCTCGTGCGGGGCCATAATCATGCGTCGATCTTTGGCAATCGAGTTATCGAGATAGGCTTCCAGATCGCCGGCCGGGAAGCCGGGATAGTTCTCCACCTCGGTGGTCAGGGCCAGTTGTCCCAAGGGCAACGTGCCGGCCAGCCGGTTCTCTTCGGTAATAGCCCCCTCGAAGACGAGTGGCTCCAGGGCCGCTCGGGCGGTGTAGATGGCGGCCGTCCAGGCGGCCGGGCCGCTACCGATAATGATTACTTTCTCTGCCATTGGTTTTTCATCCGTTTTCCGAGGTTGGTCGATGTGGGCCACAGTTTGATATGGGCTGCGGTCCCAACGAGACCAGCCAATATAGGTAAAAACGCCGCGTTCGTCCATGCCCGGTCCTTGTCGACACTTGTTGGCAATGGGGGGATGGGTTATTGTTGGGAAAAAGTGACCCGCGGAGCCGCCCCGTCCTCGAGGCGGGTTACTCGGCGACACGATCACGCGTTGGTATCAAAACGTCTTTTGGCGCCACAACGTAACCCACGGCGAGGACGCCGCGGCTCGGCACGCGCCGAGGGCCAACCAACATTCCTATTCCGATAAGGATTTAACGATGGACAATGCGGCGGTAGTGACATTGGCGGCGTTTGCGGCGTTGATCGTTGCCTACGGCACCTATGGGCGTTTCATCGCCCGGCGGATATTCCGGCTCGATCCGGACCGAACAACCCCGTCGCACACGCTTGAAGACGGCATCGACTACGTGCCTACCCGAACGCCCGTACTGTTCGGACACCACTTCGCCTCGATTGCCGGGCTGGGGCCCATCCTGGGACCGGCAATCGCCGTGATCTGGGGCTGGGGGCCGGCCGTGCTCTGGGTGGTGATCGGCAGCATATTCATCGGGGCGGTCCACGACCTGGGCGCGTTGACCGTCAGCCTCCGCTACCAGGGCCGCACGATCGGCGATGTCTGCCGGCGACTGATGGGTCCCCGGGCGGGGCTGCTGGCGCTGCTGATTATCTTCTTCCTCATGTCGCTGGCGATGGGTCTGTTCGTCATCGCCATCTCGAAGCTGTTCATCTTCTACAACACCGACGCGATAATACCGGCCTTCGGCCTGATGCTGGTGGCCATGGTGATGGGCGTGTCGGTCTACAAGTTCAGGGTCCGACTGGTCCCGGCTACAGTGCTTGGGCTGGCGGCTTTTGCCGGGCTGATCTTCTGGGGCGTTGCCCAACCGGTGCCAACTTACGAATGGTTCGCCAATCCGGAAGTTACCGCCGCGCTGGAGTCGGCCCGAGACGTACAGCCCGTGTTGGACGAGCACGGCGAAGTCGTAACGCCCGGCTTCATGTCGCCCTACGGAGCCCAACACGCGATCGATTACTTCACACAGACGGTCGACAAGCCCGAGGTGCTTAAGGGCATCGAGGCGGCGACGGCCAAAACGCGATACGTTTGGATCGGGACGCTGCTGGCCTACGGTTTCATTGCCTCGGTGCTGCCGGTCTGGTTACTTTTGCAGCCGCGCGATTACATCAACAGTTTCCAACTCTATTTCGCCCTGATAACGCTGGTGATCGGATTGACCTGCGCGGCGGTGGTCGGCGCGCCGGAAGGTCATATCGACGCGGCCGTCTTCCGCGGCGACGTACCGGGCGCTCCGCCTTGGATCCCCTTCCTCTTCGTCACAATCGCCTGCGGAGCGGTGAGCGGGTTCCACGCGCTGGTCTCCAGCGGCACGACCGTGCGGCAACTCAATCGGGAAACCGACGCGCTGCCGATCGGCTACGGAGCCATGCTGGTCGAGGGCGGGTTGGCCATTCTGGTGATTATGGCCTGCGCGGCCGGGCTGGGCGCATCGCATTGGGCGGGCGACGGCGTCTATGCCAGTTGGGGCGGCATCAAGGGCGGCGGGTTGGGAAGCCAACTCTACGCGGTCGTGCATGGAGGAGCCAACTTCCTCAAGCAGATCGGTATTCCCATCCAATTGGGTCGCGCGCTGCTGGCGGTAACCATCGTCTCCTTCGCCATGACCACGCTCGATTCGGCCACCCGGCTGCTGCGGTTCAACGTCGAGGAGATCTGCCGCACGGTCAAGCTCGATTTCCTGGCCAACCGCTACTTCGCCTCGGCGGTTGCCGTGGCCGGCATCGCCTTCTTCGCCCTGGCCGAAGCCGGCCGGACGATGTGGGCCCTCTTCGGCACGACCAACCAATTGCTGGCCGGCCTGACGCTGCTGACCGTGAGCGTGTTTCTCTTCAAGCTCGGCCGGCCCATCGTCTATACGATCGTGCCGATGATCATCATGCTGGCCATGTCGATGTGGGCGATGGCCCTGAGTCTGTCGTCTTTCTGGCACGACGAGAAGTGGTCGCTGGTCGGCGTCTCGACAATCGTCCTGGCCATGTCGCTTTGGCTAATCGCCGAGGCCCTACTATCATTTTCCAAAGGCCGCGGCATCAACCTCGACGACGACTCGCCGACCGAGGAGGCGGAAGCGGCCGGCTAGTAGTCTGTCACAGCCAAAATGTTGGGTGCCACTGCTGGCTTGCCCAGCAGTGCGAAGTACAATCGCCGCTAAGACACTGCTGGGCAAGCCAGCAGTGGCACCCTGTAACCACCCATCAAACAGGATGTCAGACTACTAGCCCGAACGGCCGCCCGCTCTATTCACTATCCCCCCAACGCTCCATTTGCTCGCGCAATTGGTTCAGCGGCGGGGCGACTTGGGGGATGTCGGAACCGAGGTCCACCGGTTCGCTGGCGTCGGCGCGGACCGCGTCGACTTCCTGTTCGAGGGCTTCCAGCCAGTTGGGTACGTCGAAGCCGACGCCGGTCGGCTGTTCGGTCAGCAGGGCGATGCCGGCCTCGAGCAGTTCAAACGAACCGGTTGGGGCACCGGCGCGAAGCTCGTCGATTGCCGGCCCAACCAGCGCGCGAAGCCGGTCGACGACCAAGGGTCTGACAAAACGCTCCCCCAACCGTTCGGTCACGCTTGGCAGGCGCATGCCGTATTGGCGGCTCAGTTGCTCGAAGCGTTCCAGGTGGCTGTCGGCTATCTCGGCGGTGCGCTGGGCTAACGCTTCCTGCCAGGTTTCGGCCGCGGCGATCCGCCCGCGTCGGACCAGAACTTCGTGAGCCAGAACTATCGGCTGGAGGTTCCAGGCAACCCGATCGTAGCTGGCCAGAAGCCGCAGAAAATCCAAGAGCGTGTAGAGCATGTCGCCCCGGTCGGACTGAGTGGTCGTGCTGTTGTAGTCCATGTATTCCACGTAGTCGTCCACGACCGCCTCGATTATCGTGCTCAGATGTTGCACTGCTTCGTCGCGATCCAACGGGCCGTCCAGATCGGCCAGCAATCGCAACTGCTCCTCGGCCGTCGGGTCCTCCACCAACCAGGTGAGATAGCCGTCGACTCCCTGGTGCAGAATCGCCCTGAGATTGCCGTATTGCATGAACTTCTGCGTGAACAGCCCGTCGCCGTATCTCTGAATGAACTGTACCAACTCCTGCCAGTCGTCTTCGCCGCCGAGCGGGTCGAGCACGGAGAGGCGGATGTTGCGACTGTGGGCAAGCCAACGGTGCAGCAGCGGTTCGGAGGCGCGCTCCAGACAATCGGTCAACGGGGCGTCGGCCGTCGGGCCTGGCAATGTTCCGCCCGCCTCTTCGGCCGAAGCGACCATGCAATTGATGATCGCTTGCCAGCCGATCCGGAACATCTCGTCGAACTCGGTGACGGCGCCCGAGCCGACCGGATGGTCCTGTTCCATTGTCTGGATCGTTCCAATCAGCCGGAAGGTTTCGTCGATGAGTCCCAGCCGCGGCAGGTAGGTCAGCAGCCGTTGCAGCACCTGCTGAAGGCTTCGCGAGGCGACAATCCGCAAGGGATTTCCACCCCGGGAAGTTGGGACATACAAGAGCGGCTGCCGGGCGAGGCTATCCAACAGTTCGTCCCAACCCTGGCGGACCGCGTCCGGCTCGCCCGTGCAAATCGCTCGAAGCACCCGGTGCGCCGGCTGTTCCCACTCGTCCCAGCCGGCAAGCGGCTGGTCGGCCGCCGTGGTGGCGGCGATCATCCGAGCGGCGTCACCCGTCTCCAGGCAGGTGGCGATGATTTGCTCCTGCAGGCTGTCCTTGACCGCCTGGCGCTGGTCGAATTCGATCAACGACTCGCTGCCCATGCCCGGTCCGGCGATGCGGTAGCGGTGGACGGCCGAAAGCAGGTCGAGTAGTTTCTTTCGATTGTCGACGGCTCGGGCGAGCCATCCGGCCAATGTATCGTCGCGGTTTTGGACATTGTTCTGATTCTGATCGGAGCTCTGATTCAGGTTTGGTGGGGCCGAGATCAGCGAAGCGGTGGCGGCCAGTTTCCAGAGCGCGGCCAAAGCGGCGAGGAACCCCAAGCGGCCGACGATCCGTTCGGCCTCGAGCGAAAGCTCGAAGTCGCTAGCGCCGCCCTGGCTGTCGAGCATTTCGCCCTCGAACCCGTCGTCGGCACTGTCGCGATAGGTTACCTCCTCGTAGGCCGCGCTGAAGAGACTTTCCGCCCCAATGTTTTCGGTATCTGGCTCTTCGGCCTCGATCTCTTCGGCTTGGGGCTCTTCGGCTTGGGGCTCTTCGGCTTGGGGCCCAACGTCGGTCGCCTGTCCAAACAGCTCCAGCCGGGGCACCTCCCAAAGCTGTTCGGCATTGGCTTCCAGCCGGTCGAGGAACTGTCGGGTAAGCGACCAGCGCTGGACCAGATCGATGCTGCCCGGATCGATGCTGCCCGGATCGATGCTGCCCGGATCGATGCTGGAATTTGTCGTCGACGAGCCGGCCGGCCGCCCTTGCCATAGCTCGTGCATCCAGCGGATGGCCAAGTCGTGAAACGTGTATTCGCCTTCAGCCAGAG
>CAZDHN010000167.1:0-10701 GCA_964505115.1 uncultured Planctomycetaceae bacterium | reverse complement strand
TGGTAGCCCAGCCCGTGGATCCAGCTTGCCCCGTCGATCGGCCCGCACTCGATCAAGTGTACGTCGTTCGCCTGGGCCCACGGGAGACATTTCTCGAAGTTCCAGTAGGATGAATTGAAGGCGTCGGTGTGAAACCCGATTTTCATTGTTAGCATTCCTCACGCTCAAAGTGCCACCCCGGCGTGGCCGCCGGGGCTAAACTTGATACCAATCCCTAATCCCCAATCCCTAATCCCGCTCCCCCTCACCTTGATGCCAGTATCCCCTGGAGTTCGTCGACCAGATTCCGTTGTTCGCTCGTGTCGGCGACGTGTGGTTCGAAGCCGGCGCGGAGCTTGATTCCTTCGATGGTGGCCAGCATCAGGTCTACCGCCCGGCGTGGATCGGTCGAGTCCAACTGGCCCGATGCCTTCGCCGCCAGCACCAGTCCAACGTATGTCTCCCGCACGCTGTCGTAGAACTGTGCCCAGCCGTTTCGCAGTTCCTCGTCTTGCTGCGAGAGCGTGAATATCTCGGTGGTGAAGACTCGGCCGCCACGATCCATCACGCAGGTCCGCACGGAGAGTTCCAGGATACTCCGCAGCCGTTGGAGCGGGTCGCTGGAGCGGGCCAACTCGGCGTGGACCTTCTGCTGGTAGGTACGGTAGTAGTGCGAGCAGGCCGCCAGGATCACCTCGTGTTTCGACTTAAAGTGGCTGTAGAAACTGCCCTTGGTCACGCCGGCCCGGGCGGCGATCTGATCGATAGTCACTTCGCCAAAGCCGCGTTCGGTGAAGAGCTCGAAGGCACTTCGTGCCAGTGTGCCGGGCATCCGTGGCGCCGATCTGGACATGTTTACGTTACTCCTGTAATCATCCGTCCAACCCATCCGGCGGGACCGTGACGCCATCTTGGCCGCAATAGCCGCCAGCGGAAGCTGGCGGTTGCGTGATACAACAGTCGTCGTTGAACGGTTCGACCAAGCCGCGAAGCAACCGCCAGCTTCCGCCGGCGGCTATTGCCGAATCGTTTCGGGCCGGTTCAACGAACACTCACCATAGAATACCCGCCGGTATGTCTTCTGTAAAGGCCAAGTGGCCCTCTACTCTCGCTTTTTTCGGTTTTTTACGGCGGGGTCTTGACAACCGTGCCAATCCGGCTATAATCGGAAATCGTACTCGTCAGTTTGTAATGGTATTGGCCGAATTGAATCACCACAAGTTCTTTTTTGTTAAAGGAGACTCGATATGAAACGGCTAGCGATGATCTTGGCGGCATTGGCACTACTTGGATTGGTCGGCACGGCTCATGCCGGGTTGATCGTGATCGACAATGGAGATACAGGTTACAGCGAGTTGGGCGTTCCGTGGGCCAATGGTGCCGAAAGTAGCTATCCATCGAGTATCCATGAATTCAACGATGACAGGGCCTATAGCAATACGACGACCGACACGGCCACGTGGTCTTTCACCGGCCTGGACAACGGCCCCTATTTGGTTTACGCCCACTGGGTTGAACAAAGCAATAGAACCACGGTGGCGGACTACACCGTTAGCGACGGCGGCGGAATCTACCGGGTGAATCAACAACTCGCGCAAACCTTCGACCTTCAAATCAGGGATGTCAACAGTGAACTCCATTGGTTTCAGGAGTTCTGTTTAGTAAATATCACTGACGGCACGATCGATGTCACGCTAAGTTTTGCCGATGAAAACGACGGAAAGTTCGCCATAGCCGACGCCGTGGCGGTCAATCGCATACCCGAGCCGACAACGGGCTTGCTGCTGGCCCTGGGTGTTTATGTTTTGACCATGCTCGGCGGCCGGCGGCGGCGGTGAGCCTACTTGGCTATAAAGCCGCGACCAGTGGTCGCGCACGGAACAAAAGTACACGATGTCGCGAAACTCTCAGCGCGACCAACGGTCGCGGCTTTATATCAGCCATGTCACAACCCCCTCGATCCACGCATTGACTATGCAAAGATCAAGAACAAGCGAGAACCTTCCTTTCCATCACGCCTCCCATCGCACGCCCACGGAGAAAGTAACATGACGACGCAGGACAACGCGAAGAAATCAATCGCCACCAGACGCGAGTTTCTTAGGAGATCAGCCGCCGGGGCGGCGGCGGTAGGTGGGCTCTCTATCTCCCGTGGAGCACACGCGGCGGGTGACGAGACGATCCGCATCGGCATGATCGGCTGCGGGGGGCGTTGCTCGGGCGCGGCGGCGCAGAGCATGAGGGCGGGACCCTACGTCAAGCTGGCCGCCATGTACGATGTCTTCGATCGCCGGCTCCAGGCCAGCCGAAAGGCGCTGGTGAAGCAGGCGCCCAATCAAGTGATCGTCGACGACGATCACTGCTTCACCGACTTCGACGGCTACCAGAAGGTTATCGACAGCGTCGACGTGGTGCTGATCGCTTGCGCGTCGAAATTCCATCCCATGTACGCCGAGGCGGCGATCAAGGCCGGCAAGCCGGTCTTCGTCGAGAAGCCGCACGGCATCGACCCGGTCGGCGTGCGGCGAATGAAGGCCGCCTGCGATCTGGCCAAAGAGAAGGGCCTGAGCATCGTCTCCGGACTGCAAAGCCGCTTCCACGCCGGCTGGCGGGAGACGGTTAAGCGAATTCACGACGGTGCCATCGGCGATATCGTGGCCATGCAGTCGATGTTCCTCCGCGGCCCCTATCGGGTGATTAAACGCGACCCGGCTCTGACGGAAACGCAATATCAATTCAGCAACTGGTATCACTTCCGCTGGCTTTCGGGCGACGACGTGCCGCAGTCGCTGGTGCACAACGTCGACCGCATGTCCTGGATCATGAAGGAGGAGATGCCTACCTGGGCCTTCGGACTGGCGGGGCGAGCCTCGTCGTTCGGCGAGGTTTATGGCGATATGTTCGACCACCATACGGTTGCCTATGAATACAAGAGCGGCGCCCGGCTGTATGCACTCTGCCGAACCGAACTGGGCTGCTACAACAATTCCAGCGATATCATCATGGGCACCAAGGGCACCTGCCAGCTGGGCCGCTGCTCCATCGAGGGCGAGACCAACTGGCGCTACGAGGGGCCGCATAATAACCCCGGCGAAGCCGAGCAGAAGGCACTCATCGACTCGGTCCGCGAGGGCAAGCCGATCAACAGCGGATACCACATGGTCGGCAGCACCATGATCGGCGTCTTGGGGCAGATCGCCTGCTACACGGGCAAGTCGACCACGTGGGACGAGGCCTACAACTCGAACCTTTGCTACGGACCCACGCCCGACAAGTCGACATTCGAGACCAAACCGCCATCGCTGCCCGACGCTACCGGCAACTACCCACTGCCGCTGCCGGGTATTACGAAGCTGCTTTAAGCGGGGGGCCCTAAAACGCCGCTTCTGTTGCGCCTGGGAGGATTCGAAAATGACCGACATAACGTTTTCCACGGGCTTGCTCCGCGATCCCCGCGCCGTGGTGCATCTTGAGCAATTGTGTTACCCCCCCCCGCCCGGCTAGATAAGGTAGTGTGCGTGGGACTCTTTGTCTCAGGACTTTTTCACATCGTGTTTCACTTACAGAAGGAGGTTTTGGCATGATCAAGCAATTGTCAATGAAATCGATCTGCCTTTGGTGTGTTGCGCTTGCGACCTTGCTGGCAATCGGCGCGCACGCCGAAGCAGGGATCATCGCCTATGTCGTGGATGGGGGCGGAAGCGAAGGTCGTCAGGGCCTCGCCAACCTGGGAATGGACTTCGACGTCAACCAGGCGATCACGGTCACTCACCTGGGAGTTTTTGACCACGAGCAGAACGGTCTGCTCCGTGAGCTCACCGGCCACATTTACGATCGGACCAATACCAGTTCCCCACTTGCCACGCTGGTCTTTGCCACCGGTGCCACTGGCGATCTTATCGGTGGCAGCCGCTTCTTGCCGCTGGCTAGCCCGTTGGAATTGGCGGCAGGATTTCAAGGCACGATCGTTGCCGAGAACTACGGAACGTCACCAGAGGAACTAAACGGCAATAAGACGCCTGTTTTTTGGACCACCGACGATGGCGGCGGCGCAATCTCGTTTGTCGGGACGGGACGGTGGGACACCGTTACGGGACAGTTCCCGTCAAACGTCGATGGCGGGACTCCCGACGAGTATGCCGCTGGCACGTTCACCTTCGAAGTGGTGTCGGAGCCGGTTCCGGAGCCGGGTGCGCTGGCACTACTGGCCACCGCCCTGGCTTGCTTGCTCTGTCACGCATGGCGGAAGCGGGAGTAGTGGAGAAGGTTGGAGAGTGGATGGTGGATGTCTCGGCGAGATACATTATCGACCCTTGCATAGCCAATGATCGAGGGCGAAGCCCGGGCGGCGGCGTCCCGTCGCCCACCTCCCTCGCTTACAACACTAATGCGAAAAATCCAAGCACCACCAACCATTTTCGACACCCAAATGATCCTAACCCGCCAATCGACGTTTCCATTTCACGCTGAACCAAGACATAATCGCCTGAGAGGAGGGTGACAACTATGCCGAAGTCGTCCTGGATGTTACTGTGTTTTCTGAGTAGTGCCATCGCGTCTTGTGGCAACACTGGCGCAACGGAAATCGTTAGGGAACTCGACGCTGATTCGGCGATCACGTACCTGTTATCTTGCCAGAAGGAGAACGGCGCTTTCGGCCCCATCGATCAGGAGTATTCCGATCTTGCGTGGAATTATCCGGCGGTCCACGCTCTGTTGCTACTCGGAGCCGATATCCCCCGTGTGGTGGATTGCCTGCGGAATGGGCAATGGGCGGCGTTCCGGCACAAGGACTCCCATCCGACAAACCTGCATTGGGATCTGTACCAGAGGGCGCACTTGAACCTGTTACTCGCACCCAAGATACCCGAGGCGAGGGCCAATGTTTTTGCCAGCCAGAAGGGCGACGGAATAATCGAACTGGGGAAGCACTGGAAGCTGCAGTATGTCGATAGAAAACTTCGGTTCTACGGTCCATACGGGCTTGGCGTGTTTCACGATCTCTCTTCGCTCTGGTACATGACCCGCGCTCTGACTTCGCTTGACGGCCGGATCGACAACGTGGAAGTTGCCAAGGAGTTCGTCCGCTCGCGTCAGTGTGCAAACGGGGGCTTTGTCAACGCGTATCGCGTCGATTCCCGTCCCCGGGAAACCGATGCTCACGTCGTTATCACGTATCATGCCGTGATGACGCTTAAGGCCCTCGGACTGCCCGTCCCCAAATCCCGAGCCTGCATTGATTGGATTCGTTCCACCCAAACGCCTTCGGGAGGATTTGGCTGGAGTCCAACGCACGATTCTCCCAGCAACCGGCCCGACGTCTGGTACACATGGGCCGCCGTTCGTGCTCTCGATGCGTTGGGATCGGAGCCGGAAGACGCCGAAGCATGCATCCGCTGGATCAACTCGCTTCAGAATCAAGACGGCGGGTTCGGTGACCGGCCGGGATGGAACTCGCGTCTGTACAGCACATACTACGCCGTCCACGCACTGAAGATCCTTGCCGGCAACGCAAGGCAAGGAATCAGTCGGAAGGAAGTCGCTTCGACCCCCGAGCGGGCCATTCCAGAGGGGAAGTACTCGATCTTCCAGGCCCATCTCAAGTCTCCAGCCGTCGCCAAGGGCAGCCAGAGTCAAATGGTCGAGGGAGTCCGCCAGATGCGGCTGCATCTGGTCGGCGCGAAGACGCACAACGTGGATGAAGCCAGGGCGTACGTCAAGAGAAAGGGATACGTGCTGGATGTCGTGGCTTGCCCGGAGAACTATCACCACAATCTCCGGTGGCTCGGCGGACAGCCGGCGAATCACATCTCAAATTGGATCATCCCTCCGGAAATGACGGAAGAAGAACGCTTGACGTTTAACGCGGCGGACCAGGCCGGCAAGAAAGGGCTGCCTTGGTCGGAGTTCAAAGAGCAGGTGACACGCCCGATGCTCGCGATGGGTACACTGATCTATCCGGAGATGGACTACTCCATGGTTAATGCATACATGGTGTATGACGATGGCCTCGATGGTCAGTCGGGCTACAACGCCATTGAATTGGGGACGGGTTGGCCGCCGTGGGACTGGGTCCGCCATTTCCCCTATCGCGAGCGGTGGATCGGCAAACTCCCCGCGGTGGCCGACGGGGATGCCCACGGCGATCTCGCTGAGTGGGGCGGGCGATTGGACAAGATGCGCATCCTATTCATCGCCGCGAAGCACGACCTGCCACATTTCCTCGAGGCGCTTCGTAACCAACGGTCCGTCTGCGCGATTCGCGACGAAAACGTGGCATCCGGCGTAGTGCTCTATGGATCGGCTGCAACGGTCGACTACATAAAAAAACACCGGCGGCAATGGCAGTGGTGGTGAGCAATAGAGAAACAGCGGGCCCAAGGCTTCATAGTCCGCGACCACTGGTCACGGCTTTGAAAATGGACGACGTTTCGCTGCAAACTCGGAATCGACCGATGAGAAAACATGGTTTTACGCTCGTCGAGCTACTGGTGGTGATTACCATCATCGGCATTCTGATCGCCCTGCTGCTGCCGGCCGTGCAGGCGGCGCGGGAAGCGGCGCGGCGGATGCAGTGTTCGAATAACCTCAAGCAGATCGGCCTGGCGCTGCACAACTACCACACGGCACTCGGGTGCTTGCCGTACGGAGCGGGCTATCCTCACAGCCACGGCGGCACCTGGGCGGCCATGGTGCTACCGTACCTGGAGCAGCAGGCTGTCTTCGATAAATTCGACTTCAACCTGCCCGTCTGGAACGCGGTGAACGAACCGGCCGTGCAAGCCGTCATCTCCGTCTATATCTGCCCGTCCGATGCCTCCGGCGGCAACGCCTTGCAGGGCGGCCGCATTCAGACGGGTTCGCGCAACCCGGGCAAGTCGATGGGGCTCTGGTATCCGACCTCGATGGGGCCCACGCGCGACGGGGGGAGTTCCGCGACAGCCTGTGTCTATTGCAGCGAGCCGGTGGGTGGATACTGCTGCGCCGACACGGCCGACTACGGCTGCTGTGGCAACAACGGCAAGCCGGGCGTGGGGATCATGGATCGGGCCGCCAATATCGTGGCCTTCAGCGACGTTCGCGACGGGCTCTCGAATACGTTGATGGTGGGCGAAACGATCCCCAGCCAATGCACTTTCAACGGGGCCTACAACCACAACTTCCCCATCGCCGGAACCACCATCCCGCTAAACACCTTCGAGGAGAGTATCGAAGGGGTCAACAACCTTTGGTACCGGGCCTGCGGGTTCAAGAGCCGGCACTCCGGCGGCGCCAACTTCGCAATGGCCGACGGCAGCGTCCACTTCATCAGCGAATCGGCCGACTACCGGCTCTATAACGAACTGGGCAGCCGCGCCGGCGGCGAAGCGGCCTCCTTGCCGTGAGGAGTACTCATCACGCTGGAGCGTGATGCAAGTACGTCAGGCGGAGCGTGACGAGTACGAGGGGTTGCGTTCGTCTCGCCCGTCTTCTACACTGCCGCCATGCTTCGTCTGGTTTCGATTCCTCTCGTCGGCAGGGAGTGACAATGGATCCGCTGGCTATTCTGCTCGTCGGTTTGGTGACGGTTATCGGCATGATTATCGTGCTGCGCGTCAACGCCTTCGTGGCTCTAATCACCTCGGCCATGCTGGTTAGCGTGCTGGCGCCGGGTGCGGTTGCCGAGAAAATCGAGCGCGTGGCGGTCGCCTTCGGCGGCGCGGCCGGCAAGATCGGCATCGTCATCGCCCTGGCCGCCATCATTGGAAAATGCCTGATGGATAGCGGCGCGGCCGACCGCATCGTGCGATCGTTTCTAAAAGTGCTCGGCGAGAAGCGGGCTTCGGTCGCCTTGATGAGCAGCGGGTTCGTGCTCTCCGTGCCCGTCTTCTTCGACACCGTCTTCTATCTGCTGGTGCCCCTGGCCCGATCGCTCTGGCGGCAGACGCACAAGAACTACATGCTCTACATCCTGGCAATTGCCACCGGAGCCATCTGTACGCATACCATGGTTCCGCCCACGCCCGGCCCGTTGATGATGGCGATTACGCTCGACATCGACCTGGGCACGATGATACTGGTGGGCTCGATGATTGCCCTGCCCACCGCCGTGGTTGGGCTGATGTTCAGCCATTTGATGAACCGGCTGATGGACGTGCCCATGCGACCCTACGACGGCGAGTCGCAGTTGGAGCCCTTTGATGACGACCAACTTCCCTCGCTTTGGCTCTCGCTACTGCCGGTCGTGTTGCCGGTGATTCTGATTTCGATTGCCACGGTAACCAATACCCTGGCCGACGCCGAGCGGACGGCCATTGCGGCCGGCACCGAAACGCTGGCGGCGACACCCTGGCGCACGGTGGCCGATTGGGCCGCCCTGTTCGGCAACGCCAACCTGGCGCTGCTGATTTCGGCGGCCATTGCCATGTGGGTGCTCGTCCGGCAGCGGAAGCTGTCGCTCAAGCAGCTTGCCCAATCGACGGAAAACGCACTAATGAGCGGCGGCGTGATCATACTCATAACGGCCGGCGGCGGTGCCTTCGGGGCAATGCTCAAAATGGCCGGCGTGGGCGACGCCATCGAGCAGATGGTCAAGACGGGCGACGAGAGCGTGGGGATCGTGATGCTCTTCGTCGGGTTCGGCGTGGCGTCGCTGATGAAAGTGGCTCAAGGTTCCGGCACCGTCTCGATGATAACCACCTCCGCCATGCTGGCCGCCATGGGCACGTCGCCCGAGATGCTCGGCTGCCATCCGGTTTACCTGGCAACGGCAATCGGCTCCGGGTCGGTCTGCGGCTCCTGGATGAACGACAGCGGTTTTTGGATATTCGCCCGAATGAGCGGGCTGACCGAAGTCGAAACGCTCAAATCGTGGACCATCCTGCTACTGGTGCTGGGCTCTGCCGGCATGGGCTTTACGCTCCTCTTCTCCCGGCTTGTGCCGCTGGTCTGACGAAGTCGGAGGTCGGAGTTGGCTGGCATGCATGGCGTGGTAAAACTAGTGGTCTGTTACGTCTTGTTTGATGGGTGGTTGCAGGGTGCCACTGGCGTTTCGCCAGTGCTGATTAGCCCGGAGCTTGTTCGTTGGTGTTTCCAGAGCCCGCCGCGCGCCTACCGATTTGTGGCCGCACAAGCGGGAATTCGCACATACGCGCGGCGATCTCCTGAAACAACAACGAGCAAGCCCCGGTTTGTATTGCACTGGCGAGACGCCAGTGGCACCCATTACCGTGGCTAGTACAACTAGATCAAAGGAGCAAACGATGAAGTGTGGATATGCCTGGCGTTTTGCCGTCGCGGTGTTGGTTGGAGCGTTGGTACTCGGTGCGTCGCGGCAGGCGCCGGCCGCTGAAGCGAAGCTGAAGGTGCTGGTGATCGACGGGCGTAACAATCACGAGTGGGAAAAGACCACGCCGGAACTGAAGAAGATGCTGGAAGCCACCGGCCGGTTCACGGTCGATGTAAAGACCGCGCCTCCGGCAGTCGAGGGCAAGCCCGACCGGTGGCCTATCCGGCTGACCGCTGCCGACATCAAACCCTACGACTGCGTCCTTTCCAACTACAACGGAACCGACTGGGCGCCCGAGACGAAAACGGCGCTCGAAGAATACGTGCGCGGCGGGAAGGGGTTCGCCTTGGTCCATTCGGCCAATAACTGTCACCGCTCCTGGAAAGAGTACGACAAGATGCTCGGCTACAACTGGGGTGCCGGCTCGGCGCACGGGCCGAAATTCGAGTACGACGTGAACATCACCCAGGTCAAGCATCCGATCACCGTCGGGTTGGGCGATTTTTGGCACAATCGCGACGAACTCTATCACGGCCTGAAGCCCAACCCCGGCGCGACCAACATGCGTATTCTGGCCACGTCGTTCTCGCCGCCGCGAATGCTCCGGCTCAAGCGAACCCGCAAGGACGGCAGCGAGTACATCATCGATCACTGTTTCGGGAGCGGCAACCACGAACCGATGGCACTGATTACCGATTACGGGCGGGGCCGCTGCTTCCACATGATCTTGGGCCACTACGCCGAATCGATGACCGACAACGGCTTTCGGACGCTGATGACCCGGGGCGTCCAGTGGGCGGCCACGGGCCGTGTTACGCTGCCGGTGATCGGGCCGCTACCGTCGGCCAAGCGTCTGCCGCTGCATCCGCGGCCGCAAGCGGTGGTCGAGGGGCTCGAACAGCACCTCTGGCACGAAGAACCCGACCGCTTGCCCGAACTGTTTGCCGCCGAGCCGGCCGCCATGTCGAAGTTCGCCCAGGCAAACGCCGACGCGATCCGCAAGCTAATCCGCGATTTGCGCATACCGAAGGTGAACTGGCAAGTCGACGGCGATCGTGCCATCTGGGCCCTGCCAGACCACAAAGGGGCCGACGGCAAACCGTCCGACCGCTGGTGGCGAATCCAGTGCGTCAAGCAGGGACCGGAGTGGAAGATCGACAAAATCGAGTAGCGCTCGCGACCGGATGGCGGGAATATCGAACAGACGAACAAGGAACGCCGAATGTCGAAGGGAAGGATCGGGATGCCGTCAGACACGAGAAAACCACGGATTACACCGAAAAACCACGGATTACACCGACAACACGGATGGGGCTGGTTCACGCCTCCGTGAAATCCGCGGTTTGCTTCATTCGGCTGAATAGATACGAAAGGTTTGCGAGGCACGGTATCCCCAATGGTGTTTTCGATTCCCGCGCCGCCAGCCGCCGAAGGCGGCTGGCGGCGCGGGAATG
>CAZDHN010000166.1:0-10703 GCA_964505115.1 uncultured Planctomycetaceae bacterium | reverse complement strand
CCGTATTGGGGTGGACCGGCCTGATCTTAGCCTGCACGGCCCTGGGAGCCTCCGTACGCCGGCCCGGAGCGCGTGTCTTCAGCCTGCTTCTGGTCGTCGCCTGCCCGGTGATGCCTTATCTCGTGGCTACCCAAAAGGCACAATTGCTTCCCGCCGCCGCGACTTTCGTGGCCGTTCTCCTGCTGCGCAAGCATCGGCGAACACCGACCGCTGGTATGTTCGTACTGGCCTTTGGCTGCGCCGGGTTTGCCCTGGGCTGCAAGTACAGCTTTGTTTTCTCCAGCGGACTGATTCTGTTGATCGGCCTGCGGTCCGCCTTGCGAAGTGGCCGGCTGGGCAGAGCACTGGCCGCGGCCGCCTTCTGCTTCGTTCTGTTGGCCGGCCCGGTGTTCGCCAGGAATCTGGTCTTCCACGGCGACCCACTCTCACCCTTCCTGGAACGATGGAAGGGAGATGGCGACCCTGTCTTGATCGCCTTTTCCTCGCACTTGCGGAACTTCGAGCGCCCCCACTCCGCCAAGCAGTTGCTCCGACTGCCGGTCGCCCTGGTTATCCCCAACGTCCCGCGGGAAATCTCCAGCGTCTTGGGGATCGGCGCGCTGGCGATCCTCTTGGGCATCGGAGGGCGGCGAACCGATCGGACACTTTTCTGGGCGGCGGTCGCTCTGGCGTCCGTTACCGTCCTCTTTGGGCAATGGAACGCTCGCTTCTTTCTTGAACCTTATCTGTGGGGCGTCGCGGCTGTCACCGGGGAGTTCCGCAGGCGCGCCGCCAGGCCCCTGTTTGTTGCCACCCTGCTTCAGGGGATATTCGTGGCGGGCTGCGCGGCCGTGGGGGCCTGGATCGTCTTCCCCGGGGCCTGGAGTTCGCAGTGGCGGGAAAGGGTAATGGTCCGGATTGCCGTGGACTATCAACTCAATCAGTGGCTCGATCAAACACTCGCGCCCGACGCCGTCATCGCCGGCCATGTCCGCAACTACGCCATGTTGGCCCGGCCGTTTGTACCCGTGCATCTCTTCTACCAAATAGAGAACGCCCGGATGCCGGCGGCCGAGAAACGTCGGCGGATGATCGAAACGCTCGATCGCCATGGCGTCAACGTTCTGGTTATCTGCCCTCAAGCGTCGGTTTGTCCGTTTAATCGCGTTGAGTCAATCGCCGGCGGGCTCCTGGCGCCACCGGCGGTTTTTCACGAAGGCGCCCGCAATCCATTCAACGCCGGCGCACGATACCAAATCCTGGCCGTCAGGTATCGTTCCGGCACGCTTCCGAAGCGCGGTGAAGACGCCGCCATACGTTAGTGGGACCATCCGATGCTGGAGTTCTCACCCCCTTGATCATTGACTATGCAAAGGGCAATAACACCGCGTGTACGAAACAGATCCCACGAACGAGCAAGTCGAAAACGAAGTGCGGCAGCGCTGCTATCAGTGCTTTCGTCCGATGTCTCTTTGTCTTTGCGAGGCGATTCCACGGATCGACAATCGCACGGACGTCTTGATCTTGCAGCACATTGTCGAGCGGTTTCATCCCTTCAATACGGCAAGAATCGTGCACAAAGCCTTGCGCCGCTGCCATCTGATTGTCGATCACAATCGGCGATTGGGGACGCATCACCTACCGATCCAGGCCGGCGCCGGGCTGCTGTATCCCCAAGCAAACGCTCGTCTGTTGACCGAACTGCCCGCCGCCGAGCGGCCGACTCAGTTGGTGATTATTGACGGTACGTGGCATCAGGCAAAGACAATTGTTCGCGATGTGCCTCAACTCCGCGACCTGCCATGCTATCGATTGGCGCCTTCTTCCCCGGGGCAATACCGGATTCGACGCGAACCGAATGCGCGGAGTCTATCGACCTTGGAGGCCACGGTTGCGGCCCTGCAAGCCTTGGAGCCCGACACGGCCGGTTTGGATCAGCTACTGGCGGCCTTCAATAAGATGGTGGCGGATCAGTTGGGGCACGCGGCAAGTCATGCGGCGGCGCGGCAAAAAGAAAAGCGGCAACCCTGGGCTCGCTATATTCCACCCACATTGCTGCAAAACCCCGACCGTTTGGTCGTTGCCTATGGTGAAGCGACGCCGGGTCGTCCAGGGCGACGCACGGCCGCTCCGACGCCGGTGAACTGGGTCGCGCAACGCCTGGGCACGGCGGAGCGTTTCTCCTGCCGCTTGCGGCAGCAACAACCACTTTCCGACGCCGCACTTGAACATATGCGGCTTTCGGCCACGGACTTTGATGACGCCGTATCCCGGGATGAGTTCCGCCACCGCTGGAATCACTTCCTTCGCCGCAACGACGTGTTGATCGTCTACCACCCTGGGACATGCCGACTTCTGCGGCATATCGAAGCTTCGCGGCCGCGATGCTTGGTGCTGAAGTCAATATTTGCTGAATTGCGAGCCGGCTTTCATTCGCCGGAAGAACTCATGACGGCCGAAGGGCTGACACTTCCGAACTCCGAGGACAAAAGCCGCGCGAATCAGCGGCTCGATATGGCGGTTGCGTTGGTCGAGCACCTCAGGACTCGCTACGCAAAGCCGCGGCAGGACGAGCTGCCATCGTTTCCGCTGCGACTGATCCCGTGTAACCTGCCGGGACGGCGTGAAAGAGATACTCCCCCAACGGCTATGGACCGGAGTTATTGGTAAGAGATTGTAGATTCCCGAACTTGACTCTCGCGCGAAGCGTGGCGATATCGGAGGGTATGAATGGATAGGTGGAAAGTAGTGTTCATGCGGGATTGAACGAACACACTAACCTTTTTGGGGGGATGGCCGTTCGGCATCGCTTATCTCGCAATCTTATGCAACGGCTACCATATTCCAGGTTTTGCCGCCAGCCCCGACCGAACAGAACGGGCTGACGCGGCATCCGGTCTGCACAAAGAAAGTGGAGGGAAAAAGTCATGGTCCGTCGAACTCGTCAACTTGCGTTAGTGAGCGTGGCCGTTGTGATCGCAATCTGGCTTATTTCCGGCGGAACGACACATGCCGGTGTTCTGAACGGACTGGTCGGGCACTGGAACTTCGACGGCGATTACCTCGACACGAGTATCTCGGAGAATTATGCCGTCCCCTCCGGCTCGCTGACACTCGTTGCCGGTCGCCTGGGGCAGGCCCTTTCCGTGACGGGTTCCAGCTACGTGCGTACCCAATACGACTCGGTTGTCTCGGGCAATCAGGCCAGGACGGTCAACGTCTGGTTCAACGCTTCGCTGCAAACCGAGGCACCGCTTAGCGGCGGGTCGGCGGGCAACGGTCAGGTTTTCGACTTATACCTTAGAAACGATGGCATCTTCGGCGGCCATTTCTACGGTAGCGGTTACCAAACCATGGCTGTGCCCCCCAATGGCTCCGACCCGACCTATAGTGCCAACGACTGGACCATGGCGACCCTGGTCTACGACGGCGGCACCAAGGTCGACGTCTACAATAACGGCGATTTTGTCAAGTCGACCAACATGTCCGGCCAGTTGAACACGGGCGCGACGTCCCTGTACATGGGTGGTGGCGGCGGTTGGACAACCACCGATGACTATGCGGGCTTGGTCGATGACGTTTCACTTTGGAACCGCCCACTCACGGCGTCCGAGATCAAGTCGGTATTCGACGCGGCGGCCGAAGGTTACAGCCTCTCGGCCCCGAGGGCCCTGCAGTTCGATTTCTCGGACAACAACGGCTCCGCCTTCGGTAACCTGGGTCCCGGCCAGTCGAACGGCCCGATTACCGGCGGCGTCTGGAACACGATCCAAGGTCACTTCAGCGGCACCGCCAAGGACGAATTGGGTAACGATGTGCCCGATATCACCGTCGAGTTCGGCGGCACCTCCGGTGACACCGGCAGCGAAGAGATCACCAACTGGGGAACGGCCAGCGTGGGCGAGGTCGTCAACACCACCTCGGGCGGCGGCGTACATGCCACGGCGCTGATGACCGACACGATCTATGTGTCCTCCGGTAGCCGGAACGTGATGGGCGCGCGAATCAAGGGGCTGGCGGCCGGCGATTACCAAGTCTACTTCATGCCCCGGCACTACCTCGTGACGAGTGCATTCGATATCGACATCGGCATGAACATCGACGGACTGACGGGCAATTCGTTCACCTCGCCCGCCTTGTCCGCCGGGTTGACCGAGTGGGTCGAAGGTACCGACTTGCAGGCGGGAAACTACTTCAGCCAAGTGGTTCGCGTCTCGGGAGTCGACGACTGGGTCGTGATGCTCTCCGACCAGGCGGGCACCAGCGTAAGCGACTTCATGGGCTTCCAGATTGTCCAAATACCCGAGCCCTCCGGCCTGATCCTGCTGGGGCTGGGTACGCTGATGTTTGCCGGGCGGAGACGCCGTCGCCGAACGGTCGGTTAAGGGGCGGACGGAGAATAACTTCCCGGCTGTACTCATCATGCTCCGCGTGATGTAGGTTCGTCACGCGGAGCGTGACGAGTACAGAGGGGCGGAAATCGGCAAGCCGTTTCTCGGCTACCCCTTACGGGTTCTCTTGCAGCCCGAAGTACCGTCGGCTTTTGTTGGCCGAGCCGGTTACCCGTAAGCGGATCGGCTGCCCGCCGGGCGTGAGCTTCGTGGCCGGCACGACCAGTTCCATGATTCCCGAGCTGTCTTCCTTCTTGTCGAGACTTCTGACGGTGTAGTGCAGTTCGACCGATCCGTCGGCACTCTTCCAGGCGGTCGACTTGAGCGTGATGTCGAAGTCGAACAGCTTATCGTTTTCGAGGTACATGGTGAAGTGTCCGCCGGCCGGTTGGCTCTGCCAGCCGAGGTTGGCGATCCAGCGGAATCGGATCTTGCCGTCGGCGTCGGGTTTCCAGGGGCCGGTCTTCCAGACCAGTTCGCTCCGGCCGTCGGTCTGGCGGACGGTGTACATCGGCGCGGTGCGAAGGAAGGTGTGCCATTCGGTCGTCTCGGATGCTTTCAGCGTGGTCGACCAGCCGTTGAGATTCCCGGCCAACTCCCGCAGCTTCTCCACCTGTTTCTCAAGTTCGGCCGCGTCGAAGGCGCCCTTTGGCTGGAACTCTTCGGAGCGGGCGTAGCGGATGAACTGGTCGAGCAGGCCAACCGCCTCGGGCGCATCCTGCTTGAGTCGCAGCCCGGAAGCCAGCAGCTTGCCCGGCCCGACCTTGGCCTGGAAGACGTACAGGTTGAAGCCCAGCGGATAGCCGGCCGTGCCCCACGAGTAGCCCTTCGCCCGCCCGATTCCGACCATCAGCGGCTCGACCGCGCGGAACTTGTGGCCGGGGTCCAGCTTCTCGGCCAGCTCGACCAGCCGGAACATGCCGCCGTCGAGATGTCCTTCGTGTGGGAAATCGCCCCAGGCCGGATGCGAGGCGATTGCCGTGCCTGTCTGATTCGTGATCGACCACCAGCCGAGCCGCGTGCCGGGCCGCAGCGAATCGAACTTCGGTAGCGACAGGCAAACGACCCGCTTTCCTTGGCCCAGAGCCTGGAGGACGCCTTCGTCCATCAGGCTGCCGGCGACGACCACCGGGCGGGCGGCCGCCTCCGGCGAGCCAAGTCGCCCGACGCCCGGGTAGCGCCGGGCCAACATCTTGTAGACCGAGCCGGAGGCCGCCAGGTCGTTGCCGCTGGCCGGCTCGGAAACGAGCTTGGGGAAGATACGTATCTTCCAGGAGTTGCTCGACAAGTTGCTCGACTGGGCGTCGGGCAGTTCGACCCTCAGAGTGGCCAACACCGGCTTGGGGACCTTGGGCATGGTAATCCGGCTCCTGCCCACGATGCTCACCTGGCCGGCGGCCACGTTCACCTTGTCGACCTTGCCCTCGGCCAGCCGCTTGTCGCCGGCGTCCAAGTGCCAGGCGAGCGTGCCGCCGGCAATCGGCCGGTCCTGGAAGTGGGAGACGAGCCAATCGATCTCCAGCAGGTCACCCTCGACGTGGTTCGCCGAGGCGGGTCGCAGGCTCAACGGCTCGTTGGAGTCGCCCTTGACGACGCAAGCCAGCAACACCGTGGGCGAATTGAACTGGCGGAAGTGCTCGGGCGTGCTCCACTTGCGGCCCCAGTACATATCGAGCACGCCGTTCTGCGAACTGGGTGAGATGTCGATCATCAGCCAGCAACTGAACCCGTCGAGAAACTTGTCGAAGCGGGCCGTCTCGATGCCGATCTTGTGATGCACGGCCTGGATCCGATGGCCGGCGTCGAAACAGGCCTCGGCCCATTTCCAGTCCAACCCCACCTCTTCGGTTACATACTTCTTCACCTCGGCAAGCGGCCGGTTGGGTAGAAAGGCGCCGCTGAACTTCGGCTCCAGTCGCGGGTCTTCGTTGATGCCCAGGCTCATGTATTCGTGCAGCACGCGGGGAAAATCGTTTTCCTTCAGCGGTGGATGGACCTGAGCACCACCGCCCCACCAGTTGTTCACGTCGGAGTTCCGCGGCGAGTTGTTCGTCCCGCCGTCCAGGCACACCCAGGGGCGCGACGGGTCGAGCCGCTTGGCCAGCCGGTAAAGTTCCTCGTCCAGGGGCGTGGGACACGTGCGCTCGTTGCCGCCCACGTATGTGGCCAGCGAGGTGTAACGCCGGCGGTGCGCAACTAGTTCGGCCAGGTCCTCCTTCGGCGCAACCGGGCCGCACGACATGTGTGACTGGCAGCCATAGTAGGGCAACTCCGGCTGAACCATCATGCCCACCTCGTCGGCCGCCTCGAAGAACTCGGGAATTTCGCAGTGGGTGTGATGCCGCACGTAGTTGAAGCCGTATTGCTTGGCTATCTTCAGGTGCCGGACGTGCTCCTCGCGCGAGGCGGGCGTGCAGACGGTCATCGGGTAGACGTGGTCGTCGCCGCAGCCGCGAAGGTAGTAACGCCGGTTGTTCAGGTAGAGGTCCGCCTCCTTGGCCTCGTACTTCTTCACCCCGAACCGCTCGACCCAGCCGTCTATCGGCTGACCGCTCTTACCGAGAACCACGCTTGCCGTGTAGAGGAACGGATTCTCGGGCGACCAGGGCGTGCACGGATCGAGAGCCACGTCCAGCGTGAGAGTGGTGACCGCGTCGGCTCCGATCGACACCTTGCGGCTTGCCTGGCCGGCCACTTGCTCGCCGACGACCGTGGCCACTCGCACGGCCACCGTGTACGACTCGGCCGCCGCGCCCGTCGTGTTGCGCAACGAGACGTGCACCCTAGCGGTCTTCTTGTCCAACAGGGGCTCAACGAACGCGTTGTCGACGAGCACCGGCGGCGTGGCGTCGAGCTCCACGCTACGGAAGACACCGCCAAATGGTCGAACACAGTTCATCTCGCCGCGACGGCTGGGCAGGTCGTTTCGTGCCAGGATGGCCAGCACCGCCTTGCTGCCCGGCGTGACCAGATCGGTGACATCATACTTGTAGCTGCCGCAGTAAGTCCACTCGTGACCCACGTAGGTGCCGCCCAGCCAGAACCAGCCCTGGGCGTTCACGCCGCCAATCTTCAGCCAGATCCGCTTGCCGGCCCAGTCGCCCGGCACCGTGAACTCCCGCTTGTACCAGGCGGCGCCCGTATAGGCCGAGCGAAGCATCACGTTGACCGGTTCGTAGGCCAGCCCCGGCGTGGCGTTGCTTAGCCCCGGCTCGCCCACTCCTTGTGCCTCCCAGCAGCCGGGCACCTTGATCTTGCGCGGCTTGGGTAGCGACGTCTTGGGCAGGAACCAGCGTTGTGACTCGCCCTGGAGTTTGGCATCCGTGGCAAAATCCCATTGCCCGTCCAAGCTCAGCATCGGCCGCAGTTCCGAGCGAACCGCCGGGTTGACCACCGCCGGCGTGGCTTCCAGCCCGGCCGGCCGGTTGATGTTCGCTGCGTCGAGCCCTGAAAAAATGCCGAACCATAACCAGGCCGCGCCGCAAAGAAGGGTCGAAATGGACAGTCTCATGGTGTTCCTCCCGGAAGTTGACTCGTTCGGATGTGCCCCCCCGTGGACCTACCGCCGCGGCACGTCTATCGTGTCGGCAGCGACCGCCACCAGGCGTATGTTTTGCGGGCTTTCTCGGCGTCGTAATTGGGGTTCGGCTCCGGCATCTGGGCCCCGACCGACTGACGCCACTGTTGCAGCATCTTGAGAAGCTCGGTGGCCATCTCGGGCATTTTGGCGGCCAGGTCGTGCTTCTCGCCCAGGTCGGCTTCCAGGTCGTACAACTCCAGCCGCCCGTCCTCGTAGAACTCGATCAGCTTGTAGCGGCCCGCGCGAACCGCGCCGTGCGGCCTGGTTCCGGCCTCTCCGGCCACGTTGTAATGCGGATAGTGCCAGTAGACGGCCTTCCGCTTCAGGTTGCCGGTCTGCTTGAGCAGCGGCAGGATGCTTCGGCCGTCGACGTTCGCCTTCGGATCGGCCGCCACGCCGGCCATCTCCAGGATGGTGGGGAAGAAGTCGACACTGGTCACCGGCACGTCGCAGGTTGTGCCGGGCTTGACGACGCCGGGCCAGCGAACGATCCACGGCTCGCGGACGCCGCCCTCGTAGGGAACGCCCTTGCCGCCTCGCAACGGACCGTTCACGGTCGACGACACGCAGTGCTTGGTGCGATTCGGATCCAAGGGGCCCTGTATCTTGCGGGCGAGGCCGCCGTTGTCGGACATGAAGAAGACCACCGTGTTGCCCGTCAGCCCGAGTTCTTCCAGCGCCCGCGTGACGCGGCCCACGCCGTCGTCCATGTGCCGCACCATGGCGGCGAACGTGGCGTTGGTGGCGCCGCCGGCCGGCCGGCCGAGGGCGCGGAACTCCTCGACAACCTCCTTCTTGGCCTGAAGCGGCCTGTGGACCGTGTAATAGCTGAGATAGAGGAAGAAGGGCCGCTTGCGATTGGCCTCGATGAAACCGATCGCCTCGTCGGTTACCCGCTCGGTGAGGAACTCGCCCTTCGAATCCTTTTGTTGTTGGTCGATAACCGGGATGCGATAGGGAGAGAAGTAGCTGCCCGGAGCACCCCGCGAACAACCGCCGAAGTTGAAGTCGAACCCCTGCGCCTCGGGCCGGTAGGCCTGGCCGCCGAGGTGCCATTTGCCCGCATGCCCGGAAACGTAGCCGGCCGGCTTCAAGGCCTCGGCGATCGTCACCTCTTCCAGCGGCAGGTACTTCGTCCAGCGCGGCGAGCGGAGCTTGGTCCAGGGCCAGGACGAGCCGGATATCCAGTCGGTCAGGTGCAATCGGGCGGGATACTTGCCGGTCAGAACGCTCGCCCGGGTAGGGGAGCAGCAATTGCAGGCGGCGTACCCGTCGGTGAATCGCATCCCCTCTTCGGCCAGCCGGTCGACGTTGGGTGTCCGGTAGATGGTGTTCCCGTTGCAGCCCACGTCGTGCCAGCCCAAGTCGTCGATAAGTATTAGTACGATATTTGGTACACTGACATTCTTTGTATTTCCCTCGCATTTATCAGTATCTATTGACAGACACAGGGTAAGGCTGGCAAGTATAAGTGTAGCTATTCCATGTGGTAATGTGCGTAGTAAATGAGATGGGGCCTGTTTGAATCTGCCGGATTGGAGTTGCATCGGGAAGTCTCCGTTAAACTTGGCGGTTCTCTGATTGACGGCAATGAACGTCGTACAATAGAGCCTACGCATGGACATGATCCGCCTTCCTTTGAACATTGTTGCCAATGACGAGATTACATCGTGAAGGACACCGTTGACTTGTCTCCATACGCCCCCGCACTCTACCTATTCTTCAGTCTCCCTACCGGGCCGAGTGGTGTCAATGTTCTGTTTCTACGATTCCTTACCAGCGCGTTTCCGCAGGCCGCATGCGGGCTGGGAGCGATCATCAGCCGGATGCCGTGTTGGTCATTACGCCGATCAGCGGCCGGATCACCCGGCAGCCGATCGAGGACAGCCCGGCCGTCAGGCGATCCAACCCGGCTTCATCCGGATAGGTCCCGATGATGGCGCCGCCGGAACCGGCGAATTTGGCCGTGGCACCGGCCGCTCGAGCACGCTTGACCATCTCGACTTGCCCGGCCGGTATTTGACAGATCGAGTGGCGCAGGTCGAAATTCGCGTCGATCAGTTTGCCCAATTCGGCTGCGTTGCCGGCAAGAATCGCCTCACGGGCTTGTACGGTCAACTGGGCGAAGCGGTCCATCGCGCCCACGACTTCAGCATCGCCCGCGTCGAACCGGGCGCGAAGATTGTTGTGGACCACCTCGGTCGGCTCACTCACGTCGGCGCTATAGGCGATGTACAAGGGGGCCAGTAACTCCGGATCGAGCCGCTCGTACAGACCGCACTCCAGGCCGTTGAGATTATGCATCCGCTGGTGAGCAAAATCCATGTAGACCAGCCCTTCGTAGACCTGGATCACGCGGTCCTGCAACCCGGCGGGAAGCCCCAGTTCCTCCACTTCGACCGACAGCACCAACGAGGCCTGCACCTCGGCCGGAACGTCGACACCGTAGAACTCCATCAGGCAGCGGAGCGTGGCGACAATTATCGCGCTTGAGCCGGCCAACCCGACCTGCCGCGGAATATTGCTCTGGTAACGGGCCGAGAAGTTCTGCTCGTGAAGCCGGATGTTCTGCCGATAGCAGTACTCGACGAACTTCTTGATCGTGGCCTTCACCAGGCGGATCCCGCCATAGTAGCCGTGCAACTGGACGTCGCGACACAACTCGTCGACCGAGCGGAAGCTGCTCTGGTCTTCCTGGCTGGAAACGACCTCGACCCGGTCCCATTCGTAAAGCGTCACCTCGGCCCAGAAGT
>CAZDHN010000165.1:0-10753 GCA_964505115.1 uncultured Planctomycetaceae bacterium | reverse complement strand
CTATTCTTACGCCCGAAGAGTACGTCGGTCCCGTCATGGAGCTATGCAGGGAACACCGCTCGGATAGTCAGACGATGAATTATCTCTCCGTGGGACGGGTTGAAGTGGTTAGCGAGATGCCGCTGGGCGAAGTGCTCTTCGATTTCTACGGCAAGCTCAAGACGATCACGCGCGGATACGGATCGTTTGACTATGAGCCGACCGAATATCGAGATACCGACGTTGTGAAGGTCGATATCCTGGTCAACAAGGAGCCGGTCGACACGCTCTCCTACTTGGTCCATCGCGACAAGGCGCGCAAACGGGCGCTGCACTACTGTGAACAACTTGCCGAAGCGATTCCCCGCCACCAGTTCAAGATCCCCATCCAGGGCGTGATTGGCGGCACGGTCATCGCCCGATCGACGATCCAACCTTACCGAAAGGATGTGACCGCGAAGCTTTATGGGGGCGACGTTACGCGCAAGAACAAGCTCCTCGATAAGCAGAAGAAGGGCAAGGCGAAAATGAAGTTGATCGGCCAGGTCAATATACCCCAAAAAGCCTTCGTCTCGGTCCTTTGCGCCGACAGGGACTAGTGCCTGCGTCTGACTTCTTGTCACGGCCGAGGACCAAACTCGTTTGGCGTCCCTCGCTTACGTTTCGCGCTTACGATCAAGTGATGAATGCTTCGCGCCGAAGGTCGTCAAGCTACCGCTTCGACGTTTGCAGCGGTGGCAGTCACCCCGCATCTGGTCGGGCATGATCAAGAGAACGTCCGGCTTGGACGGCTTCTTGGCTGACTTTTTGGCGGCCTTCTTGGCTCCCTTCTTGCCAGCCTTCGATTTCACGTCTTTCTTCCAGATATCGACGGTGCCGTTGTTCTCTTGCGGCTTGCCCGGCGTGCTACGGCCTTGGGCGACGTAACGCTTCAGCAACGCGGTCATATCTTTAACCACGTCGGGGTGATCGGCCTGGACGTTCTTCTGTTCGCCCACGTCGGCCCGCATGTCGTAAAGCTGAACGGGCGGCAGTCCTTGCTTGACGGCCTGAGCGTCGCGGGGCAGGCTCCAGCCGCCACTGCCGGGACACAGTTCCAGCTTCCAGCGACCCTGGCGGATCGAGAACTTCCCGCTGACCGAGTGATGCACCAGCGCCTCGCGGACCGGCCGATCCGCTTCCGACCGAAGCACCGGTAGAATGCTTACGCTGTCCTCAGCCGCGTCGGCCGGGAGTTTGACGCCGAGAATATCCGCGCAAGTTGCCGTCAGGTCCACCAGCGATACAAGCTGATCGCTTGTCGTACCGGCTCTGACTTTGCCCGGCCAGCGGACGATAAACGGCACCCGATGTCCGCCGTCAAAAATATCGGCCTTGTGGCCTCGGAAGACGTAGCTGGGGTCGTGTCCTTTCTCGTGCAGGGCGGGAAAATCGGCCTGCGGCGAGCAGCCGTTGTCGCTGGTGAAGATGACCAGCGTTCGGTCGGCCACCCCGTGTTTCTTCAGCGCGGCGAGCACCTCGCCCACGCAGGCATCGTTCTGCATCACGAAGTCGGCATAGTGGTTCAGCCCACTGCGACCCTGCCACTCGGGCGAGGGCACGATCGGCGTGTGCGGCGAGGCATAGGGCAGATAGATGAAGAAGGGCTTGCCGCCCGCGTCCGGAGCGGTTCGCTGGGCGATGTACTGGACCGCTTTGCGCGTGAGCGTCGGCAGTACGTCGGTCGCGTCGAACTCGGGCGCCCCGGGACCGCGTCGTGTCGGCCTGTCCCGGCCCAGCATCAAGGGGAAGTCCATGTCCTTGGTGGGTAGCGCCGTGACGTGGTCGTTCTCGATGAAAGTGTAGGGGACCATGTCCAGCGAAGCGGCGATGCCGAAGAAGTAATCGAACCCGACCGCGTTGGGGCCGTCGCTGATCGGCTTGGAATAGTCGGCGCCCCATCCTTCCGGACCTTTCTCGATGCGGTCGCCAAAACCCTCCGCGCCGGGTTTCAAGGCCCACTTCATCCCAAGGTGCCACTTGCCGATGCAGGCGGTGTGGTAGCCGTTCTTTTGCAGCAACTCGGCAACCGTCAGCCGGCCGGGTTCGATCAACCGCGGCGATAGCCCGCCAAGCACGCCGCTCTGCAATCGGGAGCGCCAACTGTAGCGGCCGGTTAGCACACTGTAACGGGTCGGCGTACAGACCGACGAGGTGGAGTGGGCGTCGCTGAATCGCATTCCGCCGGCCGCCAGCCGGTCGATGTGCGGCGTGGGAATTTTGCCTTGCGGGTTATTGCAGGCCACGTCGCCGTAGCCGAGATCGTCGCAAAGGATGAAGATAATGTTCGGCCGCTCCACCGGCGCCGCAAGGGCCGCCTGGCCGACTCCCCACGCCAAGAGCCCAATAAGAACAATTCCGATACGCAATGATCTGAAGCATGTCATTATAAGAACCTCCGATAAAGACCTTTGTGTGTGGGAATCGCCCGCGGGGAAACCTGACGTCCTCCCCAAGCTCCATCCGGCAATTTTACCAGTCGACCGGACACACGTCGAATGGGCCTTGGGAGGACTGCAAAGTTGAATTCTCCCGCGGACAGGGCCCCTCCGCTTGCTTCCTCGGGGCCGCCACACTATGCTCGATGGTTTGCCGTTCGCGCTGGATTGGTCGGCGCGGGCGGAAGCTGAAATGGCTCATTTCTCGGGAAATGTAAACAAGGTGCAACCATGAAACGGTATATGACTGCCGGATTGGCGCTGGTCGGCCTTCTGATGACGGTGGCGGTAGCGGCTGCCGACGAGCGGTTCGTGATCGCCGAAAACGGCCAGCCGAGGTGTGTTATCGCGGTGGCTGCCGAGCCGAGTCCGGCCGAACGGACCGCGGCCAGTGAATTGCAGGCTTTCTTGAAAGAGGTCACCGGCGCGGAACTGCCGATCCAGGCCTGTTCCAAGGTCGCCCGCGACGCGCGGCAGATAGTCGTCGGGCCGTCCGTGCGGCTCGGGGAACTGTTGCCCGACCTCAAGCTCGACGAGGTCGGCGCCGACGGCATTGTGATCCGCACGGTTGGCAATGCCCTGGTGTTGGCCGGCTCGCGGCCGCGTGGAACACTCTACGCGGTCTACAGCTTCCTGGAGGATCAAGTGGGTTGTCGCTGGTGGACGCCCACCGAGAGCACGATCCCCAGTAAGCCGACACTCGGCATCCCGCCGCTGGCGATCACTTACGCGCCGAAGCTCAAGAGCCGCGAGGCCTATTATCGCGACGCCTTCGAGGGCAAGTTCTCTGCCAGGCAGAAGCTCAACGGCAGTAGCGCCCGGGTCGACGAAGCCTTGGGCGGCAAGATTCGTTTCAACGCCTTCGTGCATACGTTCTTCCCCTTCCTGCCGCCGGAGAAATATTTCAAGGAGCATCCCGATTGGTACAGCCTGATCGGTGGCAAGCGGATCCACGAGCATGCACAACTCTGCCTGACCAACGACGCAATGCGTGCCGAAATGACGCGAGTCGTGCTGGAGCGGCTCAAGAAGGATCCCGGCGCGAAGTTGATTTCAATCAGCCAGAACGACTGGCGCAACCCCTGCCAGTGCGAGCGCTGCAAGGCGGTCGTGGCCGAGGAGGGTTCCGAGGCCGGGCCACTGCTGCGATTTGTCAACGCCATTGCGGCGGAAGTCGAGAAGCAGTTCCCCGACGTTTGGGTCGAAACGCTTGCCTACCAGTACACCCGCCAGGCGCCCAAGAAAGTCCGCCCCAGGGCCAACGTGGTCGTGCGGCTCTGCTCGATCGAATGTTCGTTCGTTCAAACTCTGGACAAAGGCGAGCAGAACGAGCCGTTTAGAAGCGATATCGTGGCCTGGAGCAAGATCGCCCCGCGGCTGTTCGTTTGGAACTACGTGACGAATTTCTCGAACTACCTGGTGCCGCATCCCAACCTACGGGTATTGGCCCCCAACGTGCGTTTCTTCGTCGATCACAACGTGGTCGGCCTCTTCGAGCAGGGCGACTCGCAGAGCAGCGTGGGCGATTTCGTCCGCCTGCGGGCCTGGCTGTTGGCCCATTTGATGTGGAACCCGGGGCTGGACGAGAACGTTCTGATCGACGAGTTCCTCGCAAGCTACTACGGCCCGGCCGCGCCGCACTTGCGCGAGTATCTAAAAGTGATCAACGACGCCGGCGAGCGCTCCGAGAAGTACATTCGCTGCTTCATGTCCGACACTTCGTCGTGGCTCACGTTGGACGACTTGAACCGGGCCAGCGAACTGTTCGCCAAGGCCGAGGCGGCCGTGGCCGGCAACGCGACACTGGCAGCCCGAGTGCGTCGCGAGCGGTTGCCGCTGGATCACGTCTGGCTTTGCCGTTACCGGGCGCTGAAGCGCTCGGCCCAGCTTCAAGGCAAGCCGTTCCGGGGGCCGGATGACCCCAAGGCCGCCTGCGAGGAGTTCGTTCGGGTGTGCCGCTCCAACGGCGTGGGCAACTGGCGTGAGCGGCACCCGTTCACCGAGCGGGCCGAGATGCTGCTGCGGAAATACGGGCCGCCGCCCAAGCCGCCCAAGCAAGCGGAGGGCATTCCTCGGGCGGACTGGCTCGACTGCCAGGACGGCGAGTTCCGGCTCGCCAGGCCGGGCCAGTGGGCCGAGTTGGTCGACGATGCGGCCGCCTCCGACGGCCATGCGGCCCGGATGCCCGGCGACCATCACCAGTGGGCGGTCAGCCTGCCTTTAAGCGCCGACCTGACGCCGGGCAATCCCTGGCACGTCTATGTGGCCGCCCGTTGCGAGGCCACGGCAAAGGAGGGTAAGGCGATGGGAATGGGCATCTACGACTCGGCCGCGAAGAAGTCGGTTACGAGTCGGCACGTCAGCGTCGAGCAGGCGGCCGGGCCCGAGTATCGCGTGTTCGACCTCGGCGCGCATGAGCTATCCGGCTCGATGTACTTCTGGCTGGCGCCCCCCAAGCGTCCCGGCGAAGTCCGGCACGTCTACATCGACCGCGTGTTCCTGATCCGCGAGCCGAAGTAGGCGTTGTCTTCCCGGCTTGGCGTCGACGGCGGCAATAGCCGCCTTGCGGTTCGCGAACGCGGCATGGTTCAATTCCGCCAACATCGAGGCAACACTTCGCGGCCGGGAGGGCGAGGCTCCCGCCGAGCCGAACGCAAAGTGTGGCAACACCTTACGGCTCGGCGGGAGCCTCGCCCTCCCAGCCAGGTGTAACCCTGATTTGAACCAGGCCGCGAACGCTTTTCGACGGAGAGTATAAGTGGTTAATATCACACTACTTGCGACGCATTCTCTTTGCGTCTGCCGCCCCGGTGAACAGAATCAGTGAATAAAATCGGGGCCAGCGCCCGTGTTATAGACGGGCAAGGTTCGGTTATCCGACCAACCGTCAATAGGAGGACCCTCATGTCAACTTCCACGCCCGGCGCCGCCCGTATTGTGCCTCGGACGATTGTCGCCCTGCTTGCTTCGATCTTGGTCCTGGCGCTGTGTCCCGCGCTTCAAGCCCAGCAAGGGTTTGCCTCGAATCAGGCGGTCGGCGGTATTAGTATCAATGCCAAGGGCGTGCTGACCAATGCCGAGATTGACGCGCTGGGCAAACTCAGCCAATTGAGAGCCCAAGCACTGGCAAAAGTTCCGGCCGATCTGAACCAGACGACCGCGCTGCGCAAAATCTCGCTCAGGCGGCTGGAAGCGGCCATCCGCAAGTGCATCGAAGACGGCAAGGACCTGCCCGACGAAATCAAGTACCTCGCCGGCTTGCAGCAAATCCGCTATGTGTTTGTTTACCCCGAGGAGAACGACATTATCCTGGCCGGTCCCGGCGAGGGCTGGAAGGTGGACAAGCGAGGCAACGTGGTGGGCATCAACAGCGGTCGGCCCGTGCTGCTGTTGGACGACCTGTTAGTGGCCTTTCGGACCGCGCGGCAGACCGCCCATTCGGGCATCAGTTGCTCGATCGATCCGACCGCCCAGGGTTTGGCCAAGCTGAGAAGCTACGTTGCCGGGCTGCGGACGATCGGCCGAACGCCGCGAAAGACAGCGGACAAGATCGCGGAGCAGCTCGGGCCGCAGGTGATCTCGGTGACGGGCGTACCGGCTTCGAGCCATTTCGCCCGCGTGATGGTGGCGGCCGATTATCGCATGAAGCGGCTGGCGATGGACTTCGAGCCGGCGCCGATCAAAAACTTGCCGAGCTTCCTCAAAATGATGAAGCCAACAAGCCGCGGCATGAACAACATGCTGCCGCGCTGGTGGCTCGAGCCCTCCTACGAACCGCTCTTGCGCGACATGGACGGCATGGCCTGGGAGCTTCGCGGCGGGACGGTCAGGGCGATGGCCGAGGACGACTTCCTCACCGCGACCGGCGCCCGAGAGCACACCGGCCAGGCCAGCCCAATCGCACGGAAGTGGGCCGACAACATGACCGCCCATTACGACGAACTCGCGGTTGCCGATCCCATTTTCGGTCAATTGCGCAACTGCATGGAGTTGGCCATCGTTGCCGCGCTGATCGTCGAGAAAGACCTGACCGCGAAGGCGGGCTGCGAAATGCCCGCGTTGTTAAGCCCGAGCGCCGTGGATATTGCAGAGTTCGCCGCCGCCCGGCGGGTCGATACTCAAGCCAGCATGCTCAAGAAGGGCCGCAACTGGATAATTAGCGCTTCCGGCGGCGTGTTGATCAGCAGCCGGACGGTCATCCGGAAGGTGAAGAAGACCGATACGCTCGACGAGATTCGCAAGAAGGCCGCCAAGGGTGAACTCGACAACTGGTGGTGGAACTAACTCGCCGTCGTCGCTGATCAAGGACTGTTGATTGCATGTTACTCAAAGCGTAAGGGCAAGACACCAGCGTTGGCAAAAGGGGCCAGGGGCCAGAGACCAGGGGCGAGTGAAACACCGTTGAGCGAAGTTTTTTCTGGCCCCCGGTCCCTGACCCCTAACCCCTTCCCTGAAAACTCGTTGGACGTACGCAATACTATTGATTCTTGCATAGCTAATGCGCGACTCAAGGGGGTCCCGCCAGGGAACCGGGCTTCGCCCTGGATCATTGGCTATGCAAGGGTCAATAATCGTCCTTACACTTCGCAATGCGAGTGACGGAGCCTACCGTGAACGCCGACCTGCAACTGATCGACGAAACGCTTCACGGCCGCTCGGCGGCCTTCGGCCAGCTCGTGCGGAAGTACGAGAACCGGCTGTACAACTCGATGGTCTACGTGGCCGGTAGCCGCGAGGACGCCCTGGATGTCGTGCAGAACGCCTTCGTGCGGGCTTTCGTCAAGTTGCATACTTTTCAGCCGTACGGCGCCTTTTATCCTTGGCTGTATCGGATCGCCTTTAACGAGGCGGCCAGCAACCACCGGCAGAACAAGCGTACCGTGTCGCTGGACTATATTCGCGACACGACCGGCAGCGAACCGGTGGACCCGGAATTGGGACCCGAGCAGCAGTACGAAGAGGACCAACACTGGCAGGAGATACAATGGGCAATTGCCGCGCTGAGCGAGGAGCAGCGCGCGGTGCTCGTGCTTAGGGTATTCGAGGGATGCCGCTACAAGGCGATTGCCGAGATTCTCGATCTGCCCGTCAGCACGGTCCGCGGCCGGCTCCATCTGGCCCGATTACAATTGCGAGAACAACTCAGCGGGATGTTGGCGATCGATGCTTGATAAAACCGCGGAAACTTGTATGGTGTCGCACTGCTTGGCCGGGCCGGCCGGAGCGGATATAGTGTGGGTGCGGAATGCGCAAACAGACGTGAAGAGGCCCGTCGAGACCGCGCGGTGCACCAGACACTCGAACAGACTTACCGAGATCATCGGCAAGGCTTGTTTTCCTTGGCGTTATCGATTACCCGACGTCCCGAATTGGCCGAGGACGCCGTGCAGGACGCCTTCGTGCGTCTCTGGCGATCGGCTATCACACCCAAGGGAGACCCGCTGGCATATGTGTTTGCCTCGGTGCGCAACGCCTCGTTGGAACTGCTGCGGCGGCGTCGCGACAGGGACGGCGTTCCGGTGTCGCTGTTCGATTGCGAAGAGGCCGACCCGGCGTCCGCCGCCGTCGAGGCCGAGCGCCGGCAGATCGTCCGCCGCGCGGTGGACGCTTTACCTTCCCAGCAGCGAGAGGCGGTGGTTATGCGGATTTACGCCGGGCTGACGTTCCGGCAGATAGCCGACGTTGTTGGAGAACCTTTGCCCACGATCGCCAGCCGCTATCGCCGGGCGTTGGAGCGAATCAAAGAGACCATCGAAAGCTCGATATGAACCCAGACGAGATGGAACAACTCGAACAATCGCTGCGCGAGCTGCCCTTGCGCCGGCCCTCGCCGCTTCTGGACGAGCGGGTTATGTCCGTCCTCGCGACGAAACGCGCGCCGTGGAAGCGGCCCGCCCTGGCCGCCGCTTTGGCGGTGTCCGCGGCCGTTGCCGCCAGCTTGTTGCTGATGCTTTTGCGAAGCCCAAGCGAAGACGGGCCGGCCGTGGCAAGACCGGTCGAACAACCGTCCGCCGCAGCGCCGGTTCCTGGTCCGGCCATGCTGCCTGTTCGTATCGAGCAAATCTGGTCGACGGCGGTGGCCAAGGAAGTGGTGATGCTAGACGAGTCGCATCCGGCCCGTCGTGTTCGGCATCAGGTGGTGCGCCACGTACGCTGGATCGATGAACGTCAGAATGTACGGATCGAATGGAACATCCCCAGCGAGCAAACGGTGCTCGTGCCGTTGGAGTACAACTAATTGGCAAAGGCAACATCGTACACCCCGATGAGATCATGGCGATGAACCGCCGTAACATTATACTTACACTGGTTCTCACACTGTGGCCGCAACCTTTTGCAGCCCGGGGCGCGCCGCCCGAGGGCAAAGCCCCCGCGGGAAGAACCTCAGCCGAACCGGCTCGGAAAGTGGAAATGCGCGTAGTGCCCTTCTTTGGCACGGCCACCACCCGGACCGCGCCGGGGCAACGTACCCAGGCCGGTTTGCCGGAGGGTGTCGGTCTGACGGTGCAGTACGTGCTGCCCGACTCTCCCGCCCAGGCGGGAGGATTGCAGCGCGGTGATGTGTTGCACAAGTTCAACGATCAGATCTTGATCAACGATCCGCAGTTTCGCGTGCTGGTCCGCAACTCGAAGCCCGGAGATAAGGCCCGGCTCACGGTCATCCGCCAGGCCGCGCCGGTCGCGCTCAGCGTCGTGCTGGGCAAGAAGGAGATCCCCGCCGCGGCGGTGACGCCCGGCCAGTTGCTCGAGTGGCTGTTGAAGCCGGCGCCTGGCGTCAATCCGGGCGCCAAGGCCATGCGGTTCTCGGCCAACTACGAGGACGACGAGCACGTGCTGATCCTCGTGATCGACGAAGGGGCAAAGTACCTGTCGGCCAAAGACAAGCAAGGCGTGGTTCTGTTTCACGGCCCGATCAACACGCCCCAACAGCGCAAGGCAGTTCCGGCGGCAATCCGGCCGAAACTCAAGCAGTTGGAAACGCCGCCCAAGCCCAAGTCGCAACTCCCCCCGGCAATCCCCGCTGGGAACGCCGCTTCTCCCTGAATGGTTGGATCAACTGGAAATCGCGGGAACTGCTTTCCGGGAGGGCGAGGCTCCCGCCGAGCCGCTTTCAGCGAAGCACTCATGCGTACTTCCCGGCTCGGCAGGAGCCTCGCCCTCCCATTTGTCAGCTTTGCAGTTCGCGTGGATTGCGAGGCCGATAGCTGGCGGGTAAGGTGAGTAATTATCGCGCCTACAAACCACAAGATACACTGACGGAGGTTGCACAATGCGTATCTTAGGGGCGGGTGGTGAATAACTTCCACGTTTTTGTCGGACTGAATGTCGAACTTGTGAAAGCTTGTGTTCTCGGCAGACTTTCGGAGACGCCGGAAGTCTCACGCAGAGACGCCAAGACGCAAAGAGGCGCGACGAGGTATTGGGATGATATTTGTCGGATGGTAACACTTCAGCCGAATGAAGCAAACCACGGATTTCACGGATAACACGGATCTGTCGAGAAGTCCGCAATCGTGACGCTAGTGCTTTGTCAAGCCTAAATATTCGGGTGGCCATTTTGGGCAATCCTTGATGTCTTTGGTCGAGTTGAAGTCCACTGACCCGAAACTTTAGGCTTGACAAAGCACTAGCGTCGTTTTCTCCGTGTAATCCGTGTAATCCGTGGTCAATTGCTTCTGGCGGCTTAGGACCGGGCAAGAAATAACTGTCCGATGTCCCCTCGCCCCAGCGGGGAGAGGGTAGGGTGAGGGGGTAGAGTAATACGCCAGTTATTTCTTGCCCGGTACTAAGTGTGACGATAGGAGATGCCGGAACGCTGCGTAAGGGAAGAATTCTGCCCGGTTTCCTGGGGTATGAACTGGACGCCCCGCGCGAACCTCGTCGTGCGGCCGGAAATGCGCCTGGGTATCCGCGACGAACGCCGCTACGCCGACTCAACCAAGAACAGGCAACGCCTGCTCGCCCTCGACGTGGCGTGGATCTACCGATCGCGGCAGGCTCTTCGCCAAACGGGTCACATGCACTATCTGTACTTTTGGGGGGGATTGCGGGAATTCGCGTAGTCTGTCGGCCGTGTCGTTCGTTCTCCCTCTTCTGTCTGGAACCGCGCGAGCATTGTGGAGACACTTTTTTCGCCGTAGAATATAAGTATGGACCATCAGCATGCGACAGTAACCCAAGAATGGGTGAAGCGGTGGGAGCGGCTTTCCTCACTCCTGGAAGGATTGGACCGGCCTCCGGTGGATACGGCGCCGTTGAGGGAACTTCTGCCGCAGTTCAACGACAGCTTTCGCTCC